>DASZFO010000286.1 GCA_035939775.1 Pirellulales bacterium
CAGAATTGGCCGTCTGCGCCAAGCGAATCGACAACATCCCCTTGGAAGTCGGCACATGGAAGGGGACTGTTGGTCAAAAGCTCGACGAAGCGACCCGCCAATATGCCGGCGCCGTGGGGGACACGTCGATCCTTTACACAAACAAGAAGGGAGAACGAGTCAACGTGTTCGTCGTTTGCGGGCGATTGATGGACGTGATGAACCACCGCCCCGACCGCTGCTATCCGGCCCACGGCTACAAGGAAGAGGGTGAACGGATACAGCGCCCCGTGCTGACTGATTCCGGCGCCAAAGCGGAGTTTCAGACGGCTACCTATTCGAGAGAGGGCTCTCCGGCGCCGGCGCGGCTATATTGGGCCTGGTCGAGCGATGGAAAATGGTTGGCGCCCGACGATCTTCGCGACGACTTTTTTCGCGACAAGCCGGTTTTCAAGATTCATTTTGAGCAAGAATTGACGCAAGCGAATCAATCGATCGACGAAGGCCCAAGCGTTGATTTGATTAAGGTGTTGATCCCCGAACTCAGCAAGACGCTATTCCCGGACTACAAGCCGCCGGTGAAAGCGCCTGAAAAGTCCGCCAAGACTTGATCGCTACCCTCCGCTCTACCGCAAAGGATTGCTCCAACCGGAAGCCGACCGACCGGCGCCGGCTTGAGGCTCGGGCCATGCAAGTTGCGAGGCGTCCGTGCTGAGCACTTCACGGCTCGGCGGCGCTGCCACACGAAGCGGATTGTCGCGGCCGGCCGGCAACGGTGACGGTCCCGCGGGCGCGATGTAAGCTGCCTGCTGCACGCCGTCCGGCGATCCATTATCGTCCGAAACAATCACCGACGCGCCCTGCGGCTTGACGAGCGGTCGAGGCGTCCATGGATTCGCCGGCACCGCGCTCGCGGGCGGCAAGCGATTCGCGTTCAGTGGATCGACGCTCGTGAGTCTTTCCGGCATTGCCTTATCCGCGAATTTAAGGTCGCTCTTCCCGACCGTGGCGCGGCCGGATTGATACGGCTCAAGTTCCTTTCGTTGCGGCGCGATGCCGTCGGCGAACTGAAACACTTCTTTCGCCGACGTATTGCGGGGGGACGATTTGGATTCGACGGGAAAATCGCTAGGCGAAAGGGACGCCGTCCCCGTTTGTTCCGAAAATGCGGCACTCGGGGGCCGTCGCCGGCGGTCTTCGACTATGCTAGCGGTTTCGGCCAAGGGCTTGGCCGCTTCGAGCGATTTTTGGATCGCCAGAGGGTCGATTTGCAAGACGTTGTCTTGGATCGCGGTGCGGGCCAGTCGCCGCGGCTCGGCGGTTGGCGCCGGGATCATTGGCACGGAGATTTCGTTGACCTTGCTCGGAGGCGCTAGACGATTGGTCGAGGCGTCGACGGGGACGAATTGCGGGGATGCGCTCGCCTCGGTAAGTGCGCGAGGATCGAGCGACGCGACTGGGTTGTTGAGCGAAGCGCTCGGGATGAATGGAATCCGGCGCGCGGCGCCGTTGAAATTGTCCGCTCCCGGTTTGAGAGCTGTTTCTGCCGGCAAGGCGGCTCGTGCATGCGCCGAATTACCCAGCACAGCGTGAGATGCATCGGGTGCAACGAAAGCCGAACGGTCACTCAAGCTTGGATCGCATCCTGGAGATTTGGGCTGCGCCGGTTCCATCCAATGCAACGCTTGACCGGCATTCGGAACCGGCGCCGGCATCGTCTTGGAAAAATGAGCGCCGTCGGGAAATGACGAACTCCCGGCGGCGGAAGGGCCGACGTCGGGATGCCACGATTCGATCGAACGGTTTTGGCGCAAGGTCCAATCAACCGGCGGCGATGGCTGCGCGGTCGCCATAGGCGCTTCGTGCGGCAGATTGACGTTCGGCGGCAACGAGGGTGATGGCGTCGCGTCGGTTTGCCGCGTCGGCCAACGGGTTGTGTTTTGTTGTGGAGCACTCCCTTCCGAATGCGTCGGAAAAGAACTGCCGGCCGCCGAGGCTGCCGGTATCGTGCTTGGGATCGCGTTCACCTTCGGAATCGTCACGCCGTCGGGAAGCTGTAAGCTCGCGCGGATTTCGTCCGACCGCAAAACGTTCGTCGGCGGCCATGGTTCCGGGCTGCGGGCAGCCGAGCGACGCGGTTCGCGATTCAATTCGAAAAACGCCGGCATGGCGTCGATCCCTCGATTGGGCGGCGTTTGGTTCAGTTTCTGAGGTGCGTCGGGCGCGACCGGCGCAGCACCTTTGCCCGACTGGGCGTTCGGTTTCTTGGCATTCGGATCCTCATCCGGTGGCGGCAGAGAGGGCTTGTTCGCCGCATCGGGAGGGGGATTGGTCGTCGCCGGTCCGCCGCCGCCGGACGACTCTGGGGGGTTCGTTTTCGATTTGTTCTCGATCTCTTCGCTCGCTGGCGGCGGCTCGACGGGAGGGACTCCAACCCCTTCCACCGCCGGCGGAGCAACTTGCTGCGGTTGAGGCTCAGTCCCCGGCCAGCGGCGCCAAAGCGTCGGATAATAGCCGAAGTATTTGGAGTTCACTGGACAGTTGGGGCAATTTCCATCGCGGCAGCCGGGTAAATCAGCCCCGGCGACAGGGCGAAAGACCATGCCCATCGCCAGCGTCAGCCCCGCCAGGAGACTTGACCAACCAATTCGGTGGGATCGAATTCTATGAGCCATATTTCTCTCGTTTCGCAATCGATTTGGTCAAAACTCGTCGTCGCTTCAAGCCACCGGTCGTCAGATCCGTGCGATCTAACTACCGCCGCTTTAGAAGTGGCTGCTTCCGGCGGTGCCGCCAAAGGCGGAGCCCGGATGCTGGACGCGGAATATCGTCTGCATTCCCAAAGTCGTCACCCCGAAGATTCTCTCAAACGGCGCGATCACCTTACTCATCACGCTATCCGTCGCATACAATTTGTCGCCGTCGATGAAGATGCGGTCTCCGGGCAGGACCTGATAATTAGTGCTGGTGTTCGCCTCCTTGGTGATATCATCCCAATGGACCGGCAACATCTGATCGCAGCCGGAGCCGTTTGGCGCCGGCCTGGCAATCCAAATGTGGTGCTTGCTGGCGAGCTGATTGAGGCCGTTCACTTGGCTCAGCGCGTCGAGCACGGTTTCGTTGCCGGTAACCGGATATCGAGAAACGCTTTCGCCGAGATTTGCGCCCGGGGTCACCATGATGACGTAATACACCTTGCTGTTGAAAGCGCCGACGTCGACGGCCACGCGCGGATTGTCGAGAAACTGCGTCAAGTGCTGCTCCACCGCGCGGCGAACTTCGTCGACCGTCATTCCGGCAACATAGACGCTCCCATAGATTCCCAGATTGATTCGCCCGTCTTGGGCGATAATATGTTCTCCCGCGATCTGCTGCTGCCCGGCCGATTGCGCTAGGGTCACTGAAACCTGTGGGTTTCGGAGTATGTGACTCAATTGTCTTCCAACGGCCTCGGTGGCTTCGTCCAACGACAAGCCGGCGACCGGCACGCGGCCATAACCTGGACCCAAATCGACCGCTCCTCCGGGTTCCACCGTGTATTGCCCAGCAACGGGCTGAAGCGCGAGCGTCCCCGCGGCATTGATTTGCAGCACGTCCTGTGCGGAGATGCGATAGGGGGACTTGGGAACAATCTTCACCGCGTCTATCAGCAGAATATCGGGCGGCTCGACGCGGTAGGGCGGCAACGACACCTTGGTCTTTTCCAAGGGAACCTGCTGGGATGGATCGAGAAAAGGAGGAGGCGAAGGCGCCTCGGCTTGCGAGTTGAAAATGCGGCAACCCGGCGAAAAGCAGCACGCCAGCAATAGCCAAAGTGCCGCCGCCGCAGGTCGTTTTCGTGATCCGTCGAACTTCCGCATGATTTGCGATCCGCCGTCGCTATGCGACATGGCCTGTCAAGGTGATCTTCTGTTCCACTTATCGCCCCAGTCTTCCTCTCTTAGCCCTCAAAGTCGCGCCTATTCACTCAGCCCGAATAATCGGCAAACTCGATCCAGTGGCTTCAGGCAAATTGTCGGCGTAACCGAAAAATCCTGCCCATTTTGCCAACGACGCACCGTGCGACCGCCGCGGGACTCGATGGGCGGCTGATTGACGACCCCCGCCGTATAAATACAATGGACTAAATGCCAGCCACATCAGGGCAACGAGTCAGGGCAGACTCAGGGGGCGGTTCAGAATGGGGTAAGTGGCGAAGAGTTGGCTAGCCAACTTCGCTGGATCGCAAAGTCGGCTGGTGGGTTCTCAAAATGAATTCCAGTGGCGTCGTCGCGCGCCAGCGGTAGGGCTCTTCGATGGGCTTTCCACGGAGTTAAGTTTCAGGGCAGCGAAGACGGTTCGTCCGTCACGCGCCCAGTTCCTTGTCTGAGACACTGATGAAAAAACTGAATCTCAAGCTATTGATCTCGCTCGTCGTCGTCACGGTGTGTCTCGGGCTGGGGTTGTATTTTGGGCATGCGATGCAGCTCAAGAGCAACGAGGGGAGCCTGAAGAAAGAAGCCGAGGCGTTGGTGCAAGAAGGCAAGAAGGCCGAGGCCCTCAAGCGATACACTGCCTATCTTCAACAGAATCAAAATGATCCCGCGGTCTACGTAGCCACCGCAAAGCTGGCCGTCGAGATCGCGAACACTGATCCGAACCCGGAGACTCTCCGCCAAGCCTACAACGAACTCAACAAAGGCCTGCAGCGCAATCAAGACAACGCCGAGCTGCGCGAGAGCTACGCGGAGTTCATGATGCGCGTGGGCTATGGGATGCGGAATCTCAGTTATTTCGAGGACGCGGCAACGCATCTGGAGTGGTTGACTGATCCCAAACGGGGCAAGCATGAGCCGAAGCTCGATCTGCTGCTCATCGAGTGCTACGTCGAGCGCGCGTATTTCGACAAGGCCATGGACCGCTGCGCGGCGTTGACGGGCTACGACCTGAAGTCGAATGTCTTCGACGTCGGTAAAGCCCGCGCGGCGACGGAGCCCGATGCCTACGACATTATGGCGCACTTGATGCGAGAGAAGCTCGAGCCGCATCAGCCAAAGCAGGCCGACGCGGTCATGGAGCAACTCGTGAAGGTGAACAAGGACTCGTTCAAAGCGCATCTTTACCGCGCCCGCTACCTCCAGCAGTACCTGTATTTGGAACGCGCCCCAGCGGCGAAGGAAGCGATGCTAAAAGAGTCGAACGCCGAATTGGCATCCGCCATCAAGCTCGCTCCCGAGGACGCCGACGTGATTCTTGCCGCCGCGAAGACAACGATTAACGACAAAGATTACAAGAAGAGCGAGCAGTGGCTCGTCCGTGGCTTGGAGCTGTTTCCAAAGAAAGTAGACATGTATCGCGTGTGGGCGGCGCTCATGCTTGAACAGGACCGCGCCGCCGACGCTCGCAAACAGATCGAACAGGGCCTTAAGGTCCTTCCGAACAATCTCGATCTGCTTTGGATTCTGGCCGAAATCGAGATGCAACAGCGCGACTTGGAGGCCACCCGAGGCACGCTCAAAGCGCTTGGCAATCTCAAATTCCGTTCAGACTTGCTTGAGTTTATGGAAGCGCGAATTCTCTTTACCGAGCAGAAATGGCTGCCGGCCAGCCAACAATTCGAGCGACTCCGTCCGCAGCTTGCCAGTTTGCCGCAACAGCAATTGCAATGCGATATCTTCGCGGCGCAATGCTATCAGGAACTCGGGCAATACGACAAGCAATTGGACGCCAGCCGGCGGGTGCTGGCGGCCGATCCGACGAACGTCGCCGCGCAGGTCGGCATCGCCAATGCGCTAATGAACTCCGGCAGACCTGACGAGGCCAAAAAAGCCTATGAGCAGATTCGCGCGGCGCTCGGGGAAAAATCGCTATCGATCAAGCAGATTTGGGTGCCGAGCATCGAAATCCTGATGGCGGACCAAATGAAGCTGCCGCCGGAAAAGCGCGATTTCACTCGCATCGAAAACGTGATCGCGAAGTTGGAGCAGGACAAAAAGACCGACAAGAAGAATACGGTCAGCGACTCGGAGATCGCGCTGATCAAGGCGGAGGTCCAGTTCCGCAAAGGGGATTTGAGCGCCGCCTACAAGACGCTTGACGACGCTCGCGCCAAGTCGCCGAACGATCCGGCGGTCTGGTCCGCGCTGGCGACGATTACGCTCCAACAAAAGGACGCCGCGGCGGCGCTCAAGGTGCTCGATCAGGCGCCGGCAGAGATCCGCGGCAACGTCGCCTTGCGGCTCAATCGGGCCGGCATGATTCTCCATCAAAAGGGCGAGAACGTCAAAGCGGCCTTGGCGGAGTTGGATTCGGATACCGACAAGCTCTCGCCCTCCGATCGTTCGCGCCTCTGGTCGGGCCTGGGCAGCGCGTTGCTTTCGATTGGCGACCGCGAAGGGGCGATGCGCTATTGGGGCAAGGTCGCTCAGGCCGAGCCCGACGATCTGAAGATCCGCTTTAACCTGTTTGACGCCGCTCGCGAGATCGGCGACCCCGCAGTGATGACGAGCGTCTTGGACGACGTGCGGCGAATCATGGGCAAGAACTCCCCCGACGCACAATACGTCGAAGCAGCTCGAATGGTCTCGCTTGTCCGTAAGGCCGTGCGCGAACGGACCCCGACCGGCCGGCAACCGGCGGCCTTGGAAAGCGATGAACGGCAGACTTTGGCCTCGGCCCGCAAGCTCCTCGAGAGCGTCAGCCAGGCGCGCCCCGGTTGGCCTGAGGTATCGCGGTTGCTCGGGGACGCTGATTTGCTTGACGGCAATGGCGACGGCGCCATTTCGCACTACAAACAGGCGCTGAAGGATGGCCCGCCAAACTCGGTCATGATCCGTTCGCTCGTAACGCTACTCGCGCAGCGCGACCGCACCGACGAGATCGGACCCTTGCTGGACATGCTTGGGCCGCAGAGCCTCAAAGCAATGAACCTGGACAAGCTTCGCCTCGACGCTCGATTCAAAAACGAGAAGGACAAGGACAACATAAACACCCTGATCGAGGAAGCGAAGCAGGAGGTCGCAGACGACTCACACGACCCTTACGGCCATTTGTGGATCGGGAATCTCTACGCGCGGGCAGACAAGAAAGAAAATGCGGAAGCGTCCTATCGCCGCGCCGTCAAATACGGAGCCGAGATTCCCGAAACGTGGCTCGTGTTGGTCGACTTTCTGGTGAACAACAAGATGAATGCCGAGGCCTCGAAGGTCTTGATGGAAGCGCGGAAGGATCTTCCCGAGGACCGCGTCAACGAGGTCCTCGCCCGGGGGTACGAAGCGCTCGGCGAACCGGTGTTGGCCGAGGAGTATTATCGCGCCCAACTTCAATCGGCTCCCAACGATCTTTGGCCGCATCGCAACATCGCGTCGTTCTATATGCGCAACGGCCGCACCGACGATGCCCGCAAGGAAGTCGTCAAGATCCTGCGGGACTCTCAGAACGATCCGAAGGAGAAGGAACTCTTGCTCTGGGCGCGGCGCCTGATGAGCGAAATCCTGATGGCCAGCGGCGATTTCGAGGATTTCAAAGCGGCCAAGTCCCTGTTGATCGCCAATACGAAGATCGACGATGGCGGTGCTGAAGACCGGCTGCGCCTGGCCAATTTGCTGGCCAGTCGATTCGACGAGCCGGCGACGCTCCGCGAGGCGCTCAAATGGTTCGAGGCGGCCGAAACTCCGAAGAATCCGCTGAGGCAGCTCGACAAGATGACGGTGGCCCGCATCCACGAAGTGCTCGGCGAGTGGGACTTGGCGCGCGGCGAAATGCTGGCCCTGGTTTCGCAGTCCAAGGCGGACCCGAACCTGTACGGCGTCTTCGTCGACATGTTGATTCGCAACAATCAGGTGGCCGACGCGGACAGTTGGCTCGACAAGCTCAACAGCGTGCAAAAGGGGGCCGGGTTGCTCCTGCGAGCGCAAGTGCGAGTCAAACAAGGCCGGCCCATTGAAGCGATCGCGCTCTTGAATCAGATTCTTCCCCCGCGCCCCGTGCCGAAAAACCAGGCCTCGCAGTTGCGAACCGTGGCTCTGTTGATGGACCAACTCGAGTTGCACACCCAGGCAGAGGAGCTTTACCGCGAGTACATGACATACGAGCCGGGCGTGGGATCGCTGCAACTCGCGGCGTTTCTCGGTCGCATCGGTCGGCTCGACGACGCCCTCGATCTATGCGAAACGGCCCTGCAAACGCAACCCCGTGCGAGTGCCTTGCAGGCGATTGACGAAGTGCTTCACGGCCAGCCGCGTCGCGTCGAGCCCCGGCACTTCGAACGCGTTGGAAAATGGTTTGACGGCCTGCTCCGCGACGATCCTGAGTCGCCGGCGCTGTTGATGGAATACGCCAATTTCCTGAGTGCGGCCGGTCAAGACGATAAAGCCGCCGCGATTTATCGTGATGTGCTCAAGCGAAGCGACCTCACGGCCGTTTATAAAGCGGAGACGCTGAACAATCTCGCGTTCGTGCTGGCCGGCCAACGAAAAAATCTTCCCGAGGCCCTCGATCTGGTCAATCAGTCGGCAAAGATCCTCGGTCCCAAGTCGGACGTGCTGGACACCCGCGGCATGATTTATCTGACGATGGAAAAGTATCCAGAGGCCGTCGCCGATTTTAGCGAGGCGGTACTGGTACTGCACCCAACGGCCGTCAAGTTTTTGCACCTGGCGATGGCCCAAGATCTGGCCAAGAACCGCGACGCGGCCCGATCCGCGTTCCAAAAGGCCAAGGAAAAGCGGCTGGATTCGGCCGCGCTATCCAAGATTGAGCAGGGATTCAACGAGCAGCTAACCAAGGACATCGGGCCCTAGACGGTCGGAGCAGACTTCTGGGACTGCCTCTAGTCCCTTTCCGAGCGCCGTCGTAGACTGCTTGCTTGGGAAATGCGCCGTTGACAACCGTTTTGGGGCGATCCAACATTTAGAACGGAAACCCGTATCACGCCAAAGGAGCTATTCGTGTCTACTAATCCAACCGAACGAACCGCCGGAGATGCCGCCAAGCCAACCGCCGGGGCCGAACAGCCCGCACAGCAGCGGATCGAAGTCGACGATTCGAAGGCGGTCTCGTCGTATGCCAATTTTTGCCGCGTGACGGGAACGCCCGAAGAATTGATCATCGACTTCGGCCTCAATCCACAGCCGTTCGGCATGCCGGTCAACCCGGTGGCGATCGCCCAGCGGATCGTGACCAATTACTACACGGCCAAACGAATGCTCCATGCTCTGCAACTCACCGTGCAGCGGCACGAGCAAGCCTTCGGCGTGCTCGAGACGGACGTGCAGAAGCGCGTTGTCGGCGGTCGAGGTTGATCCTGCGCACGGTCCAACGGATCCGATCGGCCCCGAGAGTGCCATCACCAAGTGATTGCGTTCTGCTGGGCCCCCGCTCGCGTTTCGGTCGCACGTTCACGATCGGATTGAGAACGCATAACGAATCTCCGAATTAGTGCGTTCCTCCCTGCACCACACGAGCGCGGGCCATCGCCTCTTCGGCCTCGGGGATTTTTCCGGCCCGCTGGTAGGTCACGCTGAGCGCCGTGAAGCTGAAGGCATCGTTTGGCTCAAGCTGGCAGACGCGTTGAGCATGCGCGATCGCTTCGTCGTGGCGCTTCAACTTCGTGTAGAGCACCGCCAGCGCGGAATGAGCCAGGGCGTATTTTGCGTCCTGAGCGAGCAACTCCGTCAACTTGGCCACGGCCTCCTCGAGTTTGCCGGCGTCCTTAAGTTGGTCCGCCTCGTCGTAAAGTTGTTCGTTGGTCGGCATAATTGGAAACGCTCCGGGTAAGTAGCGAAATTCGTCAGGATTCCGAATGGTGCTAGCGGTTGATGCGCCGCTGAAGTCTAGAGGGCTCAGCTATGGCCTATCCTCCGCTAGCCCGGCGACCGCTGTCAATCGTCCCGGCAGGAAACCCGCGTCGTCCGATGGCGCCCAATCCTTTAGCCACGGCTGCACGGCATGGAAAATCCTAACAATCGCTAGCGGTGTTAGATCTCCGTCAATTGCTACGTTAAGCGCGGCCGATAGAAACCAGCGGGGAGTCCAGCGGTTGTCTTTCGCCGGCTCCAGCCGGAAAACATCGCCAGGACTGCTCGCTCGCCGCACCGCGTTGAGGTACTTGCAGGTGAATATCCACCCCTTGGCGATCGTAAGTTCCGAAGCACAAATCGGCCCGGACGTAACCATCGGGCCGTTCGCCGTCGTTGAAGCGGACGTCGTCATCGCCGCCGGCTGCCAACTGGCCAGCCATGTCGTCGTCAAGGACGGCACGCGGATCGGGCCAAATACGGCCATCCACGAAGGGGCGATTCTCGGCGGATACCCCCAACACCTTAACAAGCCCAAACAGCCCGGTTTGCTGGTGATCGGCGCGAATAATACCATTCGCGAGCACGCCACAGTCCATCGGGCGATGAAGCAGGGATCGGCAACGGTCCTCGGGGAAAGCAACTTCCTCATGGCCGGTGTCCATATCGCCCACGATTGTTGCGTCGGCAATCACGTGATCTTCGCCAACAATGCGCTTTTGGCCGGGCATGTGACAGTCGAAGATCGCGCGTTCGTGTCCGGCGCCGTCGGTGTGCACCAGTTCTGCCGGATCGGCCGGTTGGCGATGGTCGGCGCGCACGCCAAAGTCGTGCAAGACGTGCCGCCGTACGTCACCATCGACGGGATCAGCGGCTGCGTCGTCGGGCTGAATCTGGTCGGCTTGCGCCGCGGCGGCTTTTCGAGCGACGACATCACTCAACTGAAAACGGCCTATCGCTTGATTTATCGGCGGGGCTTGAAATGGACTGAGGTGCTCGAACAGCTCAAGGCCGACTTTCCGGCCGGCCCCGCCGCCGTCTATTCCGAATTCCTCGCCGGCGGAACCCGCGGCTTCGTCCAAGAGCGCCGCATGCCTCCCAGCGCGACAATCAAACTTCGCCCCGTCGCCGAAGAGGATCCCGTCACGAGCGTGGAGTTGAAAGCGAAAGCGGGGTGACGATAGAGGTCGGAGGTCAGGGTTCGCCGAATTGTCTCCCTCGCGTTCCGGGAGAGGGCCGGGGTAAGCGGGATCGCCGCTTCGGCTTCCGCATCTCGTCAGACATTCACGCCTTCACGCTCGCCTTCGAATTCTGCACTTCGCACTTCGTGCAGGTGATCCGCTTCAGCAATTGGCCCTTCGGCACCCAACCGCCGAATCAAGCGGAAATGCGAGGCGAGCGCGTGTCGAAACGAGCGGTTGACCAGATAACGCAGGCCAAACTCTCGGCAGGTGTCTTCGACGACTCTCGATAACGCAGGATAATGAATGTGGCAGATCCGGGGAAACAGGTGATGCTCCACCTGAAAATTCAGCCCGCCGGTGTACCAGTTCACGATCGGATTGTCGCGGGCGAAATCGACGGTCGTCTCGACTTGATGCTCCGCCCAGGAGGTTTGGACTCTAGGCGTGCCGGGGCACGGCAATGGGAATCCGGCCTCCTCGACGCAATGTGCGAGCTGAAACACGATGGCCATTGCGACTCCCTCGACGTACGTCGCTGCCAAATAGACGAGCAGCACGACCCACAGCGGATGCAGCAGCGCCGGAACGATCCATGCCCAAGTAACAAACACGGCCTTGCCCGCCAAGAGCGTCGCCATGTCCCAGCCCTTCGGCCGATTGACGCGGTGCGGGCCGCTGCCGATTCGGCCACTGGCCCAGTCGCGAAAGTCGTCGTACACGTGCCATTTAGCCGGCATCAGGCCGTACAGCAGCCACAGGTAATAGTGTTGGAAGCGATGAAAACCCAGCCGCGGCTGATGCGGTGAAAGCCTGCCGAGGAAGCCAATATCGATGTCGTCGTCGTGATCGGTGATATTCGTATAGTTGTGATGAATCGAGTTGTGCTTGCGGGCCCAGAAATACGAACTGCCTCCCAGCAAGTCGAGTGACATCGCCATGATCCGGTTCACCAGCGGCCGGTCGGAATAGGCGCTATGCCCGCCGTCATGTTGGATGTTGAAGCCGATCCCGGCCATGGACAGCCCCAACGAGAGGGCTAGCGGCAAAACGGTCCACCACTGCGCGGCCCAAAACACCAAGAGCGCATACGACACGGCAAACCAGGTCAACACAATGGCCGTTTTCAGATACATCCGCGGGCAATCGCGTGGCCGCCGGCCAGTCGTCGCAAAATAATGCTCGACGCGGCGACGCAATTCCGTTTGGAATCCGGTTTCCCGCCCGAATTTAATCTGAACGTCGTTGGCCGACATGAGACCGCGGTAGATTCGTGCGGGCCACCCCTGCGCCGCCGAATCCAAAAAGAAAGAATGCAGAACGTGAGTCCTGCCAAGCTCGCTTTCACCAATCCATGTAAAGATAGGAAAGCGGCCGCCGATTCTAACACTTCACAAACGATGCCACAACCGCAATTGGCCGGGCAAACTATCTTAACTATCCTACTTGCCCGCTCGGATCTGGGGCTTATAGCGGAGCGAGAGGGTCTACTCCCGAATCCCTATTTTAACGCCGCTTGCGCCGCCGCGAGCCTTGCAATTGGCACGCGGAACGGGGAGCAGCTTACATAGTCGAGACCGACTTTGTGGCAGAAGGCGATCGAAGCGGGGTCGCCGCCGTGTTCGCCGCAGATGCCGCATTTGAGGTTGCGCTTCGTCGAGCGGCCCTTCTTCACGGCCATTTCCACAAGCTGGCCCACGCCGGTCGCGTCGAGCGTTTGGAATGGGTCGCGCGGGAGCAGTTCCGCCTTCAAATAGTCCGGCAGGAACGTGTTCACGTCGTCGCGGCTGAAGCCGAACGTCATCTGCGTTAGGTCGTTCGTGCCGAAGCTGAAGAAATCGGCGTGCTGGGCGACTTCATCGGCCGTGAGCGCCGCCCGCGGGATTTCGATCATCGTGCCGACGGTGATATCGAGCTTGCTGGAGAGTCTCTTGGCCTGCTTGACCTTTTCGATCGTCTGGACGGTGAGGTCACGGAGGACGGCCAATTCCTTGGCCGCCCCGACCAGTGGGATCATGATCTCGGGCTGAGCGTCGATCTTGCGGTTCTTGCAATTAATCGCCGCCTCGACGATCGCCGTGACCTGCATTTCGAGGATCTCGGGATATGTCACGGCCAATCGGCAGCCGCGATGGCCGAGCATTGGGTTCATTTCGTGCAACTGCGACACCCGGGCCTTCACCTTCGCCGGGCTAACGCCAAGCCGCTGGGCCATTTCCTTCTGGCTCTTTTCATCCTGCGGGAGGAATTCGTGCAAGGGCGGATCGAGCAGCCGAATCGTCACGGGCAGCCCCTTCATCGCCTTGAAAATGCCCTCGAAATCCTCGCGCTGATACGGCAACAGCTTGGCGAGCGCGGCGACGCGGTCTTCCTTCGTTTCGGCGAGGATCATTTCGCGCATGGCCTGGATGCGTTCGCCTTCGAAGAACATGTGTTCCGTTCGACAGAGGCCGATCCCTTCCGCGCCGAAATCGCGGGCCCGCTGGGCATCGGCCGGCGTGTCGGCGTTCGTGCGAATCTTGAGCGTACGATATTTGTCAGCCCATTTCATCACCGTGGCGAAATCGCCGGAGAGTTTCGGCTCCTGTCGGGCAATTTCGCCGACCATCACTTCGCCGGTCGAGCCGTCGATCGAAAGCACGTCTTTGTGCGTGAAAACCTTGCCACCGACGGTGATCTTGCGGGCCTTCTCGTCAATCTGGATCGCGCCGGCACCGGCCACACAACAGCGGCCCCAGCCGCGAGCAACCACGGCCGCATGGCTCGTCATCCCGCCAGTGCTCGTGAGAATCCCGGCCGCCAGGTGCATTCCTTCAATGTCTTCAGGGTTGGTCTCCTTGCGCACCAACAGCACGCGCTCGCCGGCCGTCGTCCGATCGACGGCTTCCTGAGCGGTGAACGCCAGCGCGCCGACCGCCGCGCCGGGCGAGGCGGGCAACCCGACGGTCAGCACATCGGCTGACTTCTTCTTGGCCGGATCGAAGCTCGGCAGCAAGAGTTGCGTCAGATCGCCGGCGGGAATGCGCTTCGTCGCGG
The DNA here is from genome assembly GCA_035939775.1 of Pirellulales bacterium. Taxonomy (NCBI): domain Bacteria; kingdom Pseudomonadati; phylum Planctomycetota; class Planctomycetia; order Pirellulales; species Pirellulales bacterium. Next base: position 13,973 of record DASZFO010000286.1, read on the forward strand.
TTACTTCGTCGATGAGCTTTTCCTTGACCAGGTCGCAAGCGATTCGCACGGCAGCAAAGCCCGTCCGTTTGCCTGTGCGCGTTTGCAGCATATAGAGCTTCTTGCGCTCGATCGTGAATTCGATGTCCTGCACGTCGCGATAGTGGTTCTCAAGAATCTTCTTGATCTCCAGAAGCTGCTGATAAACCTGCTTGTTCCACTTGGGCATCTGATCGACGGGCAGCGGCGTGCGAATCCCAGCGACGACGTCTTCCCCTTGCGCGTTGACGAGAAACTCACCGTAGAATTTATTTTCGCCGGTCGACGGATTGCGAGTGAATGCGACGCCCGTGCCCGAATCGTCTCCCATGTTGCCAAACACCATCGATTGCACATTCACGGCCGTGCCCAACAGCCCGGTGATGTTTTCGACCTGCCGGTACTTGACCGCCCGCGGCTGCATCCAGCTTTTGAAAACCGCTTCGATGGCCAACTCAAGTTGGTCGAGCGGATCCTGCGGGAAGGGTTTGCCGTGATGCTTCAAGTAAACTTGTTTGTATGCCTCGCACAACTCGATCATCCCCTTGAGCGGCACCTCGGTATCATGCTCGGCTCGATACTTGAGCTTGATCTTGTCGAAGGCCGCCTCGAAATGCTCGTGATCGACGCCGACCACTACGTCGCCGAACATATTGATCAAGCGGCGATAGGAGTCATACGCGAATCGTTCGTTGCCGACCGCATTGGCCAGCCCGGTGACCGATTCGTCATTCAGCCCGAGGTTGAGAATGGTGTTCATCATGCCGGGCATCGAGGCGGCGGCGCCGGAGCGGACGGAGACCAGAAGCGGATCGCTGCGGTCGCCAAACTTCTTGCCAATCTCCTTTTCCAACACGGCGATGTTCCGCCGCACGTCGTCCATCAAACCGGGGGCCAACTGCTTCTTATGCTTGTAATACAGATCGCAGCAGGCCGTCGTGATCGTGAAGCCAGGGGGCACGGGCAAACCGATGCTCGTCATCTCGGCCAGATTCGCCCCTTTGCCGCCCAGCAACGGCTTCTGGTCGCCGCGACCGTCGGTGCGGGTCGCCCCGAAATAGTAAATCATCCGCTCGCCGCTGCTTTTGTCGGCCTTGGCAGGCTTCGCGGCTTTCTTGGGCCTGGGCTTCGTGACGGTAGCCATCTGGGTGTATCTCCTGAAAGCGTGAAAGCGGGGAATTCCCGCCGCAGATTTCGCCATTCGATCAAGCCGGGCAGTTTATCAGCGGCCGGGTAGAGCGTCAATGAAGCGCCAAAAGTCGCCAATCGTTCGACGGTTGAAGTTCAGCTTTTAGGCTGCACCACGTAGGCTGAAGCCTGAACTCCAACGATCAGCTATCGGTCGCAGAGTCATGCCCGAGAAATCCGGCGTTATGGTACGACGGGGCGTCTTGGCGTCGCTCAAAACAATTCGCTGATCGCGCGGCCGTTGTCGATGGCCGGGACGGGGCGGCCGGAGTGGTTGAGGAATTTGATGCTTGGATCGACGCCGAGCACGCTGTAGATCGTGGCGTGAATGTCTTGAGGAGTGACGGGGCAGTCTTTCGGTGCTTCGCCGAGGCGATTCGTCGAGCCGATGATTCGACCGCCTTTCACGCCGCCGCCGGCCAGCAGGCAGAACATAGCGTTACCCCAATGGTCGCGGCCAGGGGTCCCTCTGCTCATGCCGTCATTCATCCGCGGCGTGCGGCCGAACTCGCCGCACATCACCACGAGGACTCGCTCCGAAAGCCCGCGCTCCGACAAATCCGTGAGCAAACCCGAAACGGCCATATCGACTTTCGGCAGGTGGTCTTCCAAGCCTTGTTGCAGGTCCCAGTGATGATCCCAGCCGCCAAAATTCAGCGTGACGAATGTGCTGCCGGCTTCGACGAGACGCCGAGCCAAGAGAGCACTTTGCCCCCAGTTGTTTCGCCCGTAACGATCGCGATTCGCATCCGCTTCGGAATCGATGTCGAACGCCTTGCGCGCCGTGCCGCCGGCGACGAATTCAAACGCCTGCCGCTGAAAACGATCCATCGCTTCCATCGTGCCCGAAAGATCGCCCACTTGCCGCAAGCGATCGAAATGCTGTCGCAACGCCCTGCGGCTCTCCAAGCGATCGAGAGTCAAATTGGGCGGAAGCTGAAATCCCTGAACTTTGAAATTCGGGGCATTCGGGTCGCCGTCAGTCTCAAATGGATTGAATTCGCGGCCGACGTAATTGCCGCCAAAATAGCCCGGTCGCAAGCCGACGCTCGATGCAAAAGGTATCGCCGCATAGGCTGGCATTCCGGTAGTTCGTGGTCCGCAAACTCGCGCCGCGATCGCGCCGATGCCGGGCGATTTACCGGCTTGATCCGCGCCGTTCGCTCCCGGCCGGCCGGTGAGCATGCGGTGAGCGCCGCCGAAATGATCGCCATCATTGTGATAGAGCGAGCGGACGACCGAAAACTTGTCGGCCAACTTCGCCTGGCGCGGGAAAAGTTCGCTAATCTCAAAGCCGGAGACGTTCGTCTTGATCGGTCGCCAGATGCCGCGATATTCAGCCGGGGCCTCTGGCTTCATGTCATACGTGTCCATGTGGCTCGGCCCGCCGTCGAGCCAGACGAGTATGACCGACGTGTCTTTCGCCGGTTGCCCGAGCGCGGCCGACATGGCTTTCGCCCGAAGCACGTCGGCCAGGCCGGCGCTAGCCATTCCGGCGACTCCGATCTTTAAAAACGAGCGGCGGCTTAAACCATCGCAATAGGCGCGCGTGCGTCCGGCATGGGTCGCGAACATGGCGGGGCTCCTGGTATGAAGCGTGTGTGGAAGGCGGGTTGTACGGCAGGCGGGACTTCGACCGTCGCGTAGGCGGCCAAAGCACGTATCGGCAGGCTTCGATCCGTCGGTCAGTCTAGCCGAAAGCCAGCATTCGCGTCAAATAAATCTTGGAATTGAAAAGGCAGCTCTTTCGTGGTTCGACCGGCGGCGCGAAATTCTGGATGCGAGATTGGAGCCGGCCTGGACATATTATTGTGACGGACCGCATGGGTCATGGAAGAACGGATTGAATGTGAAAGGCGATGGACTCAGTTGAATCCAGCTAAACGCTCGGCCTGGTCGAAGTCTCGATGAAGGTCAGATATAATCGTTTGACCACGCCGCTCCCAGGGTCCATGTCTCGTTCGCATTTAGCGGGCGTCCGGAGTGTCCGCGTCTTTGAACCTTATCCATCGTCCCGCGCGCTTTGATGCCCCATCCCATTCGCCCCTGATCCATGTCCGCCGAACTTCAAAAACGCCTGTTCGCTGAGCTGAATTCGATCGCGTTGATCGATCCGCACACGCACATCGATCCGCGCCACCCGGCGTCGGAGACGCTGGCGGATTTGCTCGGCTACCACTATTTCACCGAGTTGATCCACTCGGCCGGAATGCCGCGGGAACAGATTGAGCAGCGAGGTTTACACCCAAAGGAATTGGTGGCCCGGCTCGTCGGCGGACTGGAACCGCTCGAGAACACAATTCAATACAGTTGGCTGATCGAGACCGCGCGGGAATTCTTCGGCTTCGACGACGAGCGAATTACGGCGAAGAATTGGGAATCGCTCTACGATCGCGCGACCTCGCAAATGGCGACCCGCGATTGGGCCGAGCGAGTGCTGATCAAGAGCGGAATCGAGACTGTTTTTCTGACCAACGATTTCGACGATCCACTCGAAGGCTTTGACACTCGAACGTACGTTCCCTGCCTGAGGACCGACGACCTCGTGTTTCACTTATCGAAACCAGCCGTTCTCGAGCGCTTGGAAAAGGCCGGCGGTATCTCGGTTGGCGCCCCGTCGTCGCTGCGGCATGCAATCGGCCGATTGTTTGAGCACTTTATCTCGCGCGGGGCGCGGGCCTGCGCGATTTCGCTGCCCCCCGATTTCACTCCCCGAAAAGTGTCGGATTCCGACGCCAAAACCGCGATGCCGCACTTCGTCTTCTGGATGCTCGCAGAGTTTTGCGCGGAGTATCGCTTGCCGTTCGATTTAATGATTGGAGTGAATCGAAGAGTCTACGAAGGGGGCGTAACCCAGGGGCGGGACTTGTTCGACAGCCGCGTCTCGCTCATTCAGTATCGCGAGCTATTCAATAGCTTTCCGCAGGTCACATTTCCGATCTCGGTCTTGGCCAGCGTGACGAATCAGGAGCTGGTCAGTTACGCCTGGATATTTCCGAATATCGTGACCCATGGGCATTGGTGGTATTCGAACACGCCACCATTCATCGAGCACGATCTAGCCGCCCGGCTGATGGCGATCCCGGCGACAAAGCAAATCGGCTACTACAGCGACATGTACAAGCTGGAGTTTGCGCTGCCGAAGTTCGCGATGTTCAAGCGGATTCTGGCCAAAGTGCTGGCCGAGCGATTTGTCGTCGAACAGGGCTGGAGCGAAGAGCGGGCAGTTGCGCTCGGTCGGCAGGTGCTTCGCGGAAATGTCGAGCGGGTGTTTGGGAGGGGCGAGGGACGGGTGTGACGGCACAAAACGCTCGTTAGCCGGTTCGCTTGCGAACCTGAGGATATGCTTCGAAACGGCGTGAAATTGCTACGGGCGAGTCGGCTCTAACCATTGACTGCAAAATTGGTTAGCGTCCGGTATCGTGCCAGATTTCGGACTTCCGACGGCGTCATCCCGCCGCAAGCGGCGGGGCTAACGAACCTACCGTCTAATTCTTCGCGCGAACCTTTTCTGCCGATATTCCGTCCTAGGAAGGTCGGAGACTTCTGTTTTCGACGCGAGTAAGATACTATTGTCATTGTCGGGCCGGTTGCGGAGAATTCTCCGTTTCTGGACCGTTTTTTCTCGTTCTCTCCAAACCGCGCAACGCACAGGAGCGAGCCATGCGTAACCTTATCCAGACCGCCGCCACGATTCGCAACGTCTTTGCCTCCGGCCAAGACGCCGCCATCGCGTCGACCAGCGATAAGCGTTACAGCACGCGCAGCTCCCTTCTCAATTGGGTCGCGTTGAATTCGGGGCATGCGCATCGCGCAGGCGCCGGATGTCGGCGCGGCTTGGTGCGCTGGCTGAAAACAGCCGCCGCGCGCTTGTCCGGCGCCGCCGAAGCGTATGGCTTGGCGCTGCTGGGCATGGCGATGCGCCGGCAGCCAGTAGCCCCGCGTGTCGTCCGTCGCTTGGCAGTACGGTAACACCGCTTTTCCGCGGAAAACCTGACTGACGCGACCGACGGACGCCGGCCCCGGCCCGTGCGAAGCAACCGCATTGTTTCGCTTGCCGCGGCCAGCCCCTTTGCCCCCTTTTTCGCCCGCGGAATGATTCCGGGGCTTTTTTGGAGAGAACCATGAACCTGCTCGAAGATGAAGTTTCGATTTCCGCGTCGCCGCTAGTGGATTTGGTGCTGCGCGCCCAAGCGGGCGACCGGGAGGCGCTCGGCCAGTTGATGGTCCGCTACGAAGGGGCCGTCTACGCGATCGCGCTGCGCCGGTTGAGCAACCACGCCGAGGCGCAGGAACTCTCCCAAGAAGTGTTTGTCCAGGCCATGGAAAAGATTGACCAGTTGCGCCAGCCGGAGTGCTTTGGTGGCTGGATTCGGTCGATTGCCAAGCGGATGGCGATCAATCGGGCCGTCCGCCGGACGCCGCTATTGTCTGCGCAGCCCGACGAACTCGAAGGGTGCGTCGAACAGCGGACGCCGCTGGCCAGCGCATTGGCCTCGGAAGAGCGCTCTCAAGTTCGGGCCGGCCTGAATCGGCTGCGGAAGCTCGACCGGCAGACGCTCGAGGCGTTTTACGTCCACGGGCGTTCGCTGGCCGAGATGAGCGCCTATTTCGAGTCGCCCCTGGGGACGATCAAGCGGCGTCTGCACGTCGCTCGGAAGCGGCTGGCGCAGGAGCTGGCGGAGTTAGCGCCGGTGTGACCAACAATCGTGAAATCCACTGCTACGACCGAGCCGGTCGGCGTACGCCGCCGGATTTCCGGCCTCAAATGAAGGCTCCCCTGTTCGTTGCCCGGCGTGGGTCGAAAACGACCGGCGCCGGGCATTTTTGCCGTCCGACAGCGTGCGGTGTGATAGAGAATCAGGAATGGGCCGCTTGCGTTGGCGTCGACATTGGCGCGGGTGTGATCGCGGGGCCCGCCGGGAGCGGCTCGCCTGCGGCTAATCCCATCATCAAATGGCGACCGACGGCCGCGGCATAACGCGTCAGCGTTGAAAGCGGCGGATTAAGATCGCGATGCTCCTCTAAATGCTCGATCTGCTGAGACTTGATCCCCGCCCGCTGTGCAACCGTTTCCCGCGATAGTCCGCGACGTTCCCGCTCCGCGCGCAGAGAGTCGACCATCGACCGCAATTCGTGGAGATCAGCCCACGATCCGGGTCCAGGAGCCTCACTTTGCAGTCGCCGTGCGATTTCCACCTTCTCATGCTCGATCTGCTGGCGAATCGTCCGATACTTGGCGGCCTCGTCCGACGTCAATCGGCGGCCGCGCGTGATGCGCTCCTTCACGGTTCACCTTCGACTTCATACGCGGTGATAGGATAAATCATGTCCGCATCTATCTCGACGAAGACGACCGCCACGCACGGCCATCGTCAGTGTAGCCGAATACGATCGGATTTCCGGAAGATCGACTCACGTCGAACAGATCCGGGTTGGAAACGACGAATTCCACCTCTTCTTTGGATAGGCCGTGGTCGGCAATATGCTGCACGTTTCCTTCCGAGTCGTCGTCCAAGTCGGGTGAGCGTCTTATTAGTTGGTAGATTCAGACGGCGGTTCCGTACCAGAAGGTTTCCCATTGGCCGGGTTGGCTGAGGAAGAGCGCTCGCAGATGGCAGACGTTATTGCTGCCGCGTTCTCGCCACCGCATGCCCGTG
>DASZFO010000287.1 GCA_035939775.1 Pirellulales bacterium
ATACTTGCACCGCGTCCTGGTGATAATCAAGCCCGACGAAAACCGGTATACTCGACATACTCGTTGCTCCACAAAAAGGGTTTTGGGTTAACCACACTCGTAGTAAACCCTAGGAGCAACGAGCTTTCATCCTCATCTACCGAATCTATCGGCCCCAACCACCGCCGCCGGGAGTTTCGATGAGAAGAATATCACCCGGCTGCGCCGTGAAATGAGCTTTGGCGGTCAAATCGAGCATCGTCCCGCAAGCGCGGTGGAGCGCATTGCGGCCGAGCGCGCCGGGCTGGCCGCCGGAGAGGCCATAGGGAGGATATGGCCCGCGGCGCTCCGAGAGGATGGATACTTCCAGAGGCCGGAGGAGTTCTATTCGGCGGGTCACGCCGTCGCCGCCGCGATGCTGCCCACGACCGCCGGAGCCGCGGCGAATCGAGAATTCGCGAATGCGAACTGGGTAGCGGCGCTCGATGATCTCGGGATCGGTGAGCCGGGTGTTGGTCATGTGGGTATGAACCGCGTCGGCGCCGTCGCGCATCGGCGTCGCACCGGAGCCGCCGCAGATCGTTTCGTAGTAGCCGAATGTCGCATCGCCGAAGAGCAGGTTGTTCATCGTGCCTTGGCTCGCCGCGGCCAGCCCGAGCGCCCCGAGCAACACATCGACGACCCGCTGCGACGTCTCGACGTTTCCTCCCGCCACCGCGGCGCACTCCTCAGGCCGATCGCGCGCCGGCGGATTGAGCAGGCAGTTGGGGAGCACGAGCCGCACGGGCGCGAGCACTCCTTCGTTGAGCGGTATCTCCTCGTCGAGCAAGAGCCGCAGCACGTACATCAGCGCGGCGGTGACGATCGCCCGATTGGCGTTTAGATTGCCCGCAAGGACGGGACCGGTGCCGGTGAAATCGACGGTGATGGCCGTTGGTTGGGGACTGTCCCCTTTTTTGGCCGGCACTGTCGCCGTGATAGTCGTGGAACAAAAGGGGACTGTCCCCTTCGCTGCGATTGGGTCTGAACCGTGCCTTACCGCATTCAATTCGATTGTTATTGCCACATGGATCGGCGAGCCGTCGTCCAGATGATCGGTGAACTCGCGGCGCCCCGGCGGGAGCTTGGCGAGGGCAAGCCGCAGCTTTTGCTCCGCGGCCGTTTGAATGTGGCGCATGTACGCCTCGACGACTGGCAGCGATCGCCGCTCGATCAGCGATTCGAGCTGCAACGACCCTTGTCGATTGGCGGCGATTTGAGCGGCAATGTCGGCCAGATTATCGTTTACGGCGCGCGTCGGACGCGGGCCGGCGAGCAGCAGCGTCCGTAAGTCTGCCATCCGCGACCGGCCTGCGTCGATTAACTTGAAGTTGCGAATCAGGACTCCCTCCTCGGCCAAATTCTTGGAAAACGGCGGCATCGATCCGGGCACGATTCCGCCGATCTCGGCATGATGAGCGCGGCTGGCCGTGAAAAAGAGAAGCCGCGGCTGGCGCCCCGCGGCTCGGGCGGCGGACGGCGACTCATGGACGGGCGTGACAACCGTCACGTCCGGTAGATGCGAGCCGCCGCGATAGGGATCGTTCGTGACAAAGACATCTCCCGGCTTGAGCGCTGGATTGTCGGCCAGAATCCGACGGACCGTTTCTCCCATCGCGCCGAGATGCACCGGAATATGCGGGGCGTTGACCACCAACTCGCCGCTGGAAGTGAAGATCGCGCAACTGAAATCGAGCCGCTCCTTCACATTCACGCTGCCGGCGGTGTTCCGCAACGTGATCCCCATCTGCTCCGCGATGCCGGCGAAATGGTTGTTGAAGATTTCAAGCTGCACGGGGTCGGGCGGAATTTCGCATGCTGCTTGCGCTTCAATTCCGTCGGCCGTCAGGCCGACGTGGCCTCCCTCTCCCTCGACGGGAGAGGGCCGGGGTGAGGATGAAGAAGTGTCACCGGTCGCCGATCCGCCATTGCTCAAGCGAGCGTGCATCGCATGATCGAACGCCGAAGCGTCAACAATCAATAATTCTCCTCCGCTCAACACTTCCGCCCGCCAGCCCGGATCGACGACCGTCGTCGAGGCGATCTCAGATACGATGGCGGGCCCGTCGAACGCAACGCCCGGCCGCAGCTCGTCTCGTCGGAACATCTGTGTTTGATACGCGCGACCGGAAAAATAAGCGGCGGTATGCCGGCTAGCGACAATCGGCCGCGGGGGCACTCGCTCCGAAATCGCCAGCCGCTCGGCCCAGCGGCCGATCGCTTCGACGCGCGCAGCGACGATCTCGATCGCTCGGCCCGGATGCGTGTCGCCGTAAAGCTTCTGATGTTCCGCTTCGTATGCAGCCGCGTAATCTCCGTCGGCGGGGCAAGCGATCGTCAAATACGCTTCGACGCCTTGATAGCGCAGATCGAGGCTCCGCCGGATTTCAATTCGCGCTGCCGCAGCATCATCCGATGGTGTTGCCTCGGCCAACAGTTCGGCTCGGGCGGTTTCATCCAAGTGCTCGAAAACCGGCCCGAGCGCCGCCACCTCCTCGGCGGAATACGCGTGATAAACGCCCGCCACGCCGTGCCGCACGTGATCCGCCAGCCCGATGCCGCGAGCGCTGAGCAGCCCGGCGTCGGGATGACTTAGCAATTGGCGAATTCCCAGCTCACGGGCCAAGGAACACGCATGTTGCCCCGCCGCTCCGCCAAAGGGAACGAGCAAATAATCGCGCGGATCGCATCCGCGGGCGACCGAAACCGATCGCAATGCCCGCGCCATGTTCGCATTCGCGACTTCGAGGAAACCGCTCGCCAGTTCGACGGGCGAATAGCGTTTGCCCGTGGCCGCGACGATCGCTTCGGCCATCGCGGCCAGCTTTCGCTCGACTGCCGGCAGGTCGAGCGGAAATGGAAAGTATTCCGGGAGAATCTTGCCCAGATAGAAGTTCAGATCGGTGACCGCAAGCGGCCCGCCACGACCGTAACAGGCAGGTCCGGGATCGGCGCCGGCGCTGTCGGGACCGACGACAAGCTTCACTCCGTCGAACGCGCAAATTGAACCGCCGCCGGCCGCGACCGTTTCGATCGCCATCATCGGCGCAACGACGCGCACCCCCGCTTTTTCCGTCTCGTATTCGAGTTCAAAGCGGCCGTCGAAGCGCGAGACGTCGGTGCTCGTGCCTCCCATGTCGAAGCCGATCGCCCGACGGAATCCCGCGGCTTCGGCAACGCGCGAAAAGCCGACCACTCCGCCAGCCGGCCCCGAAAGAATGCTGTCCTTTCCGGCGAATCGGTCGGCGCTGACCAGCCCACCGGCCGACGTGACGATCCGCAAGTCGCTGCCAGGGAGCGACCGTTGCAGCGCGCCGATGTACGATCGCAGCACGGGATTCAGATAGGCGTCCATCACCGTTGTATCGCCGCGCGACACGATCTTGACCAACGGCGCGACTTCGCTCGACACGCTGACCTCGTGGAAGCCGATTTCGCGAGCGACCTCTGCGACCAGCCGCTCGTGCGCCGGATGCGCGAAGCCGTGCAAAATGCAAATGGCCAATGACTCGATACCTTGCTCAATCAGGCCGGCCAGTTGCCGGCGAATCGCGGCAGGGTCAGGTTTCCTGAGCACCGCTCCATCCGCCGCGATCCGCTCGTCGATTTCGACGACCACGGCGTAGAGCGGCGGCGGCTTGCGGATCGCCAGCTCAAACAAGCGCGGCCGGTTTTGATAACCGATTTCCAGAATGTCGCCAAAACCGCGCGTGGTAATGAACGCCGTCTTCGCCCCGCGGCGCGTGATTAGCGCATTGGTTCCACGGGTCGTTCCGAGACGAACCGCGACCGGTGGAATCGGCTCGCGGGCCGCCAAGCCGAGCAGCCAGCGAATCCCCAAGATCGGAGCTTCTTCTTCCGAGATTAACTCGTAGGCCTGGCCGACGACGGGAACGATCGACAGCGCATGATCCAGTCGCAGTGCGGATTCGTTCGCATCGAATTCCGTGACAATCAATTCCGCGACCGTCCGTCCTTCGGCATCGAGCAGTCGGAATCGAAATCGGTTCCAAAACCCGGCCGGCGCCGCCGCGCGCGCCGGATCGACTATCGCAGCCGCACTCGATCCGGCACCGACGATCCCCTTGGTCACTCCCGAACTCAGCAGCTTGTGCCGCAGGAGCGCCCCATTGGGCCGCCGCGCAATGCAATCCGTAAACGTCCCGCCGACGTCGATCCAGAATTCCCAGCGGGGCTCGTCCATGTAACGGCGATTGCGTGTCACTTCCCGCCGACTGAGACCAGGTGCGACTCGGTCCGCACGTACATCCGCCCGCCGGCGATGGCGGGGGAGGCGCGGCTGGTTTCGCCGAGCGAGTTCTTCGCCAGCAGTTGGTATTTGTCGGCGGCGGCAAGGACGACGACGTCCCCATCGAGCGACGTGCAAAAGACCTTGTCGCCGGCGCGAACCGGGGAGCCATAGAAATCCCCGCCGATCCGCTCTCGCCAATGGATTTTGCCCGTCGGCCCGTCGATGCAGGTGACGATCCCACGGTCGTTCCAAATGAAAACCAGATCGCCCGCCGCCACGGGAGTCGGGACGTACGAGGCCGAGGATTTGTCGATCTTATACACCATTTGCGGATTCTGACTGCCGCCGTCGGGTCGAACGGCGTAGACCGTGTTATTGCCGCTTCCCACGCCGCATGCGCCGATCACCAATCCGCCCGCGAGGATTGGCGATCCAACGGTGCGGCGATCGAACACGGGCAACTCCCAGTTCACTTTGCCCGTTGCCGGATCGATAGCGCTCATGCCGTGCGAGCGGCTGTTGTAAATAAGTTCCGGCTTGCCGCCGTCCGGCTGATACACGCACGGCGTGGCGTAGCTGACAATCGTCGACTTGCGCGGCGTCTTCCAGCGGACCTCGCCGGTGCCGCGATCCACTGCCCACAAGAAGCTCCTGCCGTCGAGGCTGGCCGCGTCGGGATTGCCCCCGGCCTCGGGATTCGGGCCGTCCTGCTCGTCGCCAATGATCACCAAGTCTTGATAGACAATCGGTGACGAGGCGAAACCATGCTGACTCGTAAACGAACCCAAATCGCGATGCCAAACCTCGTCGCCCGAGTGCGACAGAGCATATAGCGTAGATTGCTCGGGCATGGACCACACGACATAGACATGATCAGTGTCAACGGCCGGCGTGCTGGTCGCAAAACTGTTCTGAACGTGAATATGGTATTTGCTATACGGATAACTCTTCTTCCAGATCAGATGTCCGTCGCGGGCGCTCAAACAGAGAACAAACCGCTCGCCGGCCTTCGTGTCGGCACTGGTGAGAAAAACCTTGTCACCCCAGAGCACGGGAGACGAATTCCCGCCGCCTGGAAGTTGCACCTTCCAGTTGATGTCGCCATCAGACCATTGCGCTGGAATGCTGGCCTCGCTCTGGCCAGAGCCATTCGGTCCGCGAAAGCGCGTCCACTCCTGGGCGGACGAGGAAGCGGCGACAAGCGCAAAACAGATGACTACGAGCGAACTCGCTGCGCCGCGTGGGAATGAAGGGGTCGCCATGAAATCGGTCTCGTCGGTAGGAGAGAATGGCGGGAACATCGACGGCGGACAACGTAAATCGTAACCGGCCCGGATCCAAATCGCCAGTAGGCCCAAGCGGTGTAAACGCACGCCCACCGCGGCTGTACGAAAAGTTCCGACTGAAGTCCCCCACGAAGCCGTCGGAAATCGCCGACTGTTGCCACGACCTCGGTTTGATTATGCTTAGTGACTACCTGTCCACCTGATTGGATTTCATCATCAATTGCTAACTCAAATGTTGGCTTGGCCAAGATGACAACACGCAAGGGAAGACCGCATGAAGCTGCCGAACGCCCATTTGGCCATCGTGGAGCAAGCGAAAGTCGTGGATTACCTGCTCAATCCCGTCCATCGTTACGGAGCGAGCAAGGCGCGATTCTTCTACCTGTTCGGATTCCGCGTGGAGCGATTGGAGGTTTTGGCCGTTGCACTGCGTGCACATGGGCAGCAAAATGAAGTCGGCAAGACCCGCGAAACCGGTTTCGGCCCGCGCTATGAGGTCGAAGGCGAATTGGAGGCGCCCGACGGGCGCCGACCGCGCGTACGCACCGTCTGGCAAATGGACGATGGGCAAATTGCCCCGCGGCTGATCACAGCTTATCCGATCGAGGCGAACCCATGATTCACGAACACGACTGCGTGGTTTTGACGCAGGACCTTCCCGCTGATGGCTTGCAGGCCGGCGACGTGGGAACAGTAATCCACATTCATCGCGAGGGCGCGGCCTTCGAGGTCGAGTTCATGACGCTCACTGGTCAAACCGTAGCGGTCGCGACAGTCCCGGCGGCGCAATTGCGGCCGGTCAGCCCACGCGATGTTAGCCACGTCCGTGAATTGGCCGCCACGTAGTCCCAGCGCTGCTCGCGATGATTCAAGCGCCTGCCCGGCTCGCGCTATCGCTGAATCCCGTATTCCTCGATCTTGCGATAGAGCGTCGCGCGGCCGATGGCTAGGAGTTTGGCGGCTTCGGGCACGTTGCCGTCGGTGCGTTTGAGGGCTTCGCCGATCAGCCGGCGTTCCCAATAATCGAGGCGCAGCGATTCTAGCTCAGCACTGCCGGTGTCGCGCAGGCCAAGGTCGCCTACCTCGATCCGATTCCCGCTGGCCAGCACGATGGCGCTGTCGATCACGTTGCGCAACTGGCGAATGTTTCCGGGCCACGAGTAGCGGAGCAGCTTTTGCCGGGCTTCGTCGGAGAGATTGAGCGTTGGCCGGCCATGTTGCCGGCGGAAGTGATTGAGGAAGTAGTCCAGGAGTTGTGCGATATCGGGCCCCCGATCGCGCAACGGCGGCACGTGCAACTCGAAGACACTTAGGCGATAAAACAAATCCTCGCGGAATTTTCGTTCGCGGACATAGGTTTGCAAATCCTGGTTCGTGGCGGCAATCACCCGCACGTCGACCTTGATCTGCTGCACGCCGCCGACGGGGAGGAATGGATGCCCTTCGAGAATTCGCAGCAGCTTGGGTTGGCCTTCCCAAGTCAGCTCGCCGACTTCGTCGAGGAATAGCGTACCGGAGTCGGCTTGTTGAAAGAAGCCAACGTGGTCGCGATCAGCGCTGGTGAACGCTCCCGCCTTGTGCCCGAAGAGCTGGCTCTCCATCAATTCGGCTGGGATCGCCGCGCAATTGACCGATAGCATCGGCCGATCGGCCCGCGGGCTGCCGCGATGAATGGCCCGAGCGACGAGTTCCTTGCCGGTGCCGCTCTCGCCGCGGATCAGCACGCAGCCATTAGTGCGGGCGATGCGGACGATCTTTTCGCGCAGCTCGACCATCAGCGGCCCGTCGCCGATCAATTCGCTGTCGCCGGCCGATTTAGCCGCCAGCCGGCGATAGTCGGATTCCAATCGCGTTTGATGCCGCGCCCGAACCAGCCCTACCACCATGATATTGGCCAGTGAAATCGCGAAATCGAAATCGATTTGCCGAAAACGCCCGCGATCGAGATAGGCGTGGACCGCCCCGAGCGTCACCCCTTGATTCACCAGCGGCACGCAAACCGCATCGGCATAATGCAACAGGCTGTCGGACGTGCTGCCGGCATGTTGCTTGGCGACCCACACGGCGTGCCCTTGGCGGCAGACGAGTTCCGTAAGCGATTGGCTCAGCGTTACCGGTTCATCCGACCCCTCGGGGATCACGAGCTTGGGCTTGAGCCGCCCCTCTTCATCGACCCAGAGGAAGCCGACGACGGAAGCGTGGGTCTGCTCGCGCAGCAGGTCGAGGGCGACGCGGGTCACGTCGTCGGGATGCTCCAGAGCGAGGAGGCTCAAGCTCAGTTGATAGAGCACAAGCAACTGCTTGGCCTGCTCCGCATCGCGCAGCGCCGAGAGCGGAATCAGTCCCGTGTCGGGCCGATTGATCGGCGTGTCTTTGATGATGGTTTGTGTGAAGGTCATCTCGCCGCCGGTCTCCTCGACCATTGGCGGCTGATCGGAAGTTTGAAAGGAAAACTCGGTCGAGCCGATTCGCAGCGTATGGCCGTCGGCCAACACCGCCTCGTCGGTCTTCTGGCCGTTGACGAAAGTGCCGTTGCGGCTCTCGGCATCGCGGACGAACCAATGACCGTCGGCCCGGGTCACGATCGCATGGACCCGCGAACAGAGCGGATCGGGAAGGACCACCGCGCAATCGGTCCCGCGGCCAATCCGGTTTTCCGCCTTCGGATCCAAAAGAAAATGAGTCCCGGCGCGGCTGCCGGTTGTCATCGTCAGATAGGAGTAGGTTGGAGCCGAGACGATCGTCATATCGTATAATATACCAACGCCACCGGGCCGATGGCATTGCTAGCAGTGAAGGAATCTCGCGGCAATCGAGCCGGATAAATGGTTGCCGCCGAGCGCCGATTGGGAGTCGAATCTCACCACCGATGCCTGATCTCAACCATTCCCGACGCTTCGATCGAGCGGGACTGCTCTTGGTCGGCCACGGAACCCGCGATGCCGCGGGGATCGCCGAGTTTTTTGAGGCTGCCGAACTCGTGCGAAAAGTAGCGGCGGACCGGCCGCTTGAGGCCTGTTTCCTCGAATTAGCCGGGCCAACGATTGGCGAAGGTGTGGATCGTCTGGTCAGCCGAGGGGTCGAGCGAATCCTCGTCGTCCCGCTGTTGCTCTTCGCGGCCGGACATGCGAAGCGCGACATACCCGCCGCTGTGGCCGCGGCGGCGGCTCGCCATCGGGGCGTGGCGGTTCTCCATATCCCGGCTTTGGAATCCAGCAGACACATCTTGGCCCTCTCGGCGCGGAGATTCCAGGAAGCGATTGCCGATTGGCCGCCGGTTCCGACGGAAGAGACACTCTTGCTCATGGTCGGCCGGGGCAGCTCCGATCCGGAGGCGACCACGGAAATGCGTCGCTTCGCGCGGCTGCGAGCGGAGCAAACGCCCGTCGGGCGGGTGCTGACTTGCTTCCTGGCGATACAAACGCCATCGCTGGCCGATGGCTTGGCGGAAACCTCGGCAAGCGGCTTCCGCCGGATCGTAGTTCAGCCGCATCTGTTGTTCAGCGGAGAATTGTCCAACCAGATTCGCAGTGAAGTAAAAAGACGATCGGGCGATGAAAGACCGCTTGATGCCAGGCAATCCGCGCCGCAATCCACTTGCCGCTGGATCGTTACATCGCCACTTGGTCCCGAACCAGAATTGGCGGCCGCCGTAATGGACTTAGTTGGCCATCTTCTCTTGCCTTTGCCGTGAGTTCCGTGTACGATCTAACAATTCGATCTATAACCCGTTTACGGAGTGGTACTTAGGAACGGATACCCGAGAGACTGCTGCTTTTTGGCCCTCGGCCGGCAGTTCGGAGACAGCCGCCGGCACGGTCTTCGAGGCGGTCTAAACGGAATCGGCGAGCTGCTTGAGCGTCGGTCCTAAAGTCTCCATTCTGCTTCTTGCCTGCCCTTTTTCACGCCAGCCTTTTCTCCATAGGGGTCACCGGAATGAACCGCGCCATCGAGCATCTTAGTCGCAACCGGCGGTCGTACTTTGCGGGTCTGTTGATCGTCTCGATGTTCGGCGGCGCCGTGGCGCTCGTTCGCGACAATCGGGCGGCCGAGTTGAAGCAGCCGCAAGCCATCGACCACGTGGTGGCGATGACCGTGACCCGCCGTCTGATCGACGAGCATCTCACTCGTCATCCGCTCGACACGGAAATCTCCGAGCGCTGCTTCAAGGGCTTCCTCAAAACGCTCGACCCGATGAAGCTTTATTTCACTCGCGACGATTTCAATCAGTTTGCCGCCCATAAGGACGAATTGGCCGGCAAGATCAAGAGCGGCGACGTCGGTTTCGCCTACACGGTCTTCCAGACTCTGCTCAAGCGGATCGATGAGCGAATGCAGCTTGTCGAGCAGCTTTTGTCCGAAAGCGAAACCGCCAAATATGATTTCGGCACGGACGACGTGTTTGTCACCGATCCCGACAAAACGGTTTACGCCGCGAATTCCGATGAGATACGCGAAAAATGGGTCAAGCGGATCAAGTACGACCTATTGACGCAGCAATACGTCGAAAAGACTCCCGAAAAGGAAATTCACGACAAATTGATCCACCGCTATCACAGCTTCGCCAAGCGGATGCACCAGATCAAGAACGACGAATTGCTCGAGATGTATCTGACCGCGTTGACATCGAGCTTCGATCCGCACACTTCGTACATGTCGGCAAGCACGCTCGAGAATTTCAACATCCTGATGAAGGCCGAATTGGACGGCATCGGCGCCTCACTGCAATACAGCCAAGACGACGGCAACACGATCGTCAATGAATTGATCGACGGCGGCGCCGCCCAGCTCGATGGGCGGCTGAAGCCGAAGGACCGTGTGATCGGCGTCGGCCAAGGCGAGAAGGGCGAAATCGTCGATGTGGTCGACATGAGCCTCAATGACGTGGTGAAGCTGATCCGCGGCCAGCGCGGCACCATCGTGCGGCTCAAGGTGCTCCCCCTCGGCGCGGCGGAGCCGAAAACGTACAACATCACCCGGGCCAAGATCGAGCTAAAGAATAGCGAGGCCCGCGGCGAGATTCTCGACGAAGGAAAGAAAGCCAACGGCGATCCGTACAAAGTCGGATTCATCGATCTACCCGGCTTCTACATGGATATGACCGGGGCGCGCCAGGGTGTTCCGGAATTCAAGAGCGCCACTCGCGACGTTCGCAAGATCCTCGACGGCTTCAACCAGAAGCACGTCGACGCCGTGATCATCGATCTGCGGCGCAACGGCGGCGGGGCGCTCAACGAGGCCATTAGCCTCACGGGCCTGTTCATCGACACCGGGCCGGTCGTCCAGGTCAAGGATTCCGACGGCCACGTGCAGCATTACGACGATCTCGAGGCGGGGGTAGCCTGGGCGGGCCCGCTGGTCGTGCTGCAAAGCAAGTTTAGCGCGAGCGCCAGCGAAATCTTTGCCGGGGCGATCCAGGATTACCATCGCGGGCTGGTGGTCGGCGACAAGTCGTCGCACGGCAAGGGGACGGTGCAGAGCATGCTCGACGTCGGGCAATCGTTGTTTCAAGTCCCCAGCGCCCAGTCGCTCGGGGCGCTGAAGATCACGATTCAACAGTTTTATCGCCCCGATGGCGATAGCACGCAGCGCCGCGGCGTCGTCTCGGATATCGAACTGCCGTCGCTCACTACGCACCTGCCGGTGGGCGAGGCGGACCTCGACTACGCGCTTAAGTTCGACCACGTCGATCCCGTGCCGTTCAACACCGTGAACATGGTCGATCAGGACATCGTCAAACAACTCACGCAACTCTCTTCGGAGCGGATTGGAAAATCAGACGACTTCCAGAAGGTCGTCAAGAACATCGCTCGCTACGAGAAGCAGAAGGACCGCAAGGAGGTCACCTTGAATAAGGAAAAGTTCATCGCCGATCGGGCGGATTCAAGCGCCGAAAAGGATGAGGAGGACGAATTCAACGAACTCAACGAGACCAAACGCCCCGTGGTGAAGAAGGATTTCTACATCAACGAGGTGCTCGCCATTACTGCCGACTATCTGCACTTGTCGAAGACCAAGCTGGCCACGACGAACTGAACGGCGGCGCCCGCCTGGTTTTAGGGGCCGCTGGAACTTGAGGGCCGTTGGAATTCAATCAGAACGCCGCGCGCGGATTACCGGCGAGCTGCGCTTCGTTTAACCGGGAGCCATCGGCGACGGCGAATTGTTCACTCTGCCGCACCGTGGTCGCAGGCGCCGGGATAAACAAACCGAAGGCGGCATTCTTTAGTTCGGTTCTTCACCGCGGGCGGAGTTCCTGATACGCTATAGGCGAGCGTTCATCGGTTGCACAGTTTGCCCCAGGAAGAGAAAATTAATCATGGCCAAGCCCCACCGACCATTGAAAAAAGCCAACCACGGCCGGCGTCCGGCCAATAGTAAGGCCCGCCGGCTCAAACGGAAGGACATCCGCACCTGAGTCTTGCAACTCGAGGGAGATTCCGTGTGGCCGGCAAAGATCTGATCCTGGATTTTTCCGAGTACGACGTGGATCACGTCATTGCCGATCAGGACGAAATCCGCCGCTATAACCTCCAGCGGTTCGAGATGGAGCAGTTGACGGCGGTGATCTATGCCGATGCCGCGCGCGGGATTTGCGCCGGCTATAAGGACCTGACCGACGACGAGTTCTGGGTCCGGGGCCACATGCCGAATGTGCCGATCATGCCCGGCGTGATGATGTGCGAGACGGCGGCCCAGCTTTCCAGCTATTTCGCGCAGAAATACGACCTATTGGGCTGCAAGGTGGTCGGCCTCGGCGGGCTGGAGGAAGTGCGATTCCGCGGCACCGTCGTGCCGGGCGACCGGCTGGTCGTCGTGGTCGAACGGCTCAAGGTCCGCCGCAACGCCATGATCCTTTGCCGCTTCCAGGGCTTCGTCCGCGAGACGTTGGTGGTCGAAGGGAAGATCATGGGCATCAGCCTGCCTATTGATCCGCCGCGGGGTAAATGACTAATGACGAATGTCTAATGCCTAAAGAATGACGAAACATGAAGGACTAATCGCAAGCGGATTCCATATCGTTCGTCATTCGTGCTTCGTCATTCCTTAGACATTCGTCATTAGGCATTCGACATTTCCTCCCATGGGCCGCCGCGCGCTTCGCAAACTTGATCCGCAACTTGATCTGTCGCGGCATCTGAAGAGTTGGGATGAGTTGCCGCGCCCGTGGGATTCCGTGGCGCTGTTCGGCCGCGCGGCGCCGCTGGAAATCGAGATCGGTAGCGGCAAGGGGCTGTTTCTCTGCGCCGCCGCGGCAACGCAGCCCGATCGCGATTTTCTCGGAGTCGAGATCGCTGCGAAATACGCCCGTTATGCCGCCGCGCGTCTGGCCAAGCGCGAGCTTGCCAATGCGATCTTGGTAAACGCCGACGCTCAGCGGCTATTCCGCGAGTTATTGCCGGCCGATTGCCTTGCGGCGGTGCACGTGTACTTTCCCGATCCGTGGTGGAAAGCCCGGCACAAGAAGCGGCGGGTGATGAACGAATCGTTCGTCCGCGATGTGGAGCCGACGCTGGTCCTCGGCGGCACGCTCCATTTTTGGACCGACGTCGAAGAGTATTTCACGACAACGCTCGAACTCCTGGCTGCGACGACACACTTGGTTGGCCCGCTGCCAGTCGTCGAGCAGCCCGCCCAGCACGATCTCGACTACCGCACGCACTTCGAGCGCCGCATGCGCCTGCACGGCGAGGCGGTCTATCGGGCGGAGTTCAAGAAGCAAGCGACCGGCAATCGTAGCTGAATTCGCCAGATCAAGTCGCCTTCAGTTCATACGTCCGCTGGCCCGAATCGTGGCCGGTGTTGCGCAGCGCGATTTGGTAGAGTTCCTGGCCGAAGGGGGTCGGGTAATCGCCGGTGATGCAGGCCTGGCAGAGTTGGTCGCTGTCGAAGCCGATGGCCCGCGAGATGGATTCCACCGGCAGATAGCGGAGCGAATCGGCGCCGAGCTTCGCCGCCATTTCGGCTTGGGCCTGGTCCGTCAGATCGCCGCCGTGAAGAAACTTGGGTGCGAACAACTCGTCGATCGTCGACATGTCGATGCCGTAGAAGCAGGGTGCGATGATCGGCGGGCAAGCCACGCGCACATGAATCTCGCGGGCGCGGCCCAATTCGCGAATCCGCTTAATCAACACCTTCATGGTCGTCGAGCGCACGATCGAATCCTCGACCAGCAGCACGCGCTTGTCTTCCAGGACCTCGCGGAGCGGAGTGTATTTCGTCTCGGCTTTTTCCTTGCGGTTGCCGCCCCCTTCGATGAAGGTCCGGCCGGTGTAGCGGTTGCGGATCAAGCCTTCGAGCGCCGGGACTTTGAGCTTGTAGGCCATCGCGTCGGCCGCCGCCTTGCTCGTGTCGGGGACCGGCACTACGATCGTGTCGGCGTCGATCGGCAGCGTCTCGAGCCGGGCCATCTCTTCGCCCAGCCGCTTGCGCGAGAGATAGACGCTCCGGCCATCCATCGTGCTGGCCACATTGGCGAAGTAAATCCACTCGAAAAAGCAATGCGCCTGCCGCGGGCTGCGAGCGAACGTGTGCATCTCCAGCCGGCCGTCGGTGATCACCACCGCTTGCCCCGGCAACAGCGACTTGATGCTCTCGGCGGCAAAGCCGAGATTCAAAAGCGCCACGCTTTCGCTCGCGGCGGCAAATAGCGGGCCTTCTTTGGCATAGCACAGAGGGCGGATGCCGAGCGGATCGCGGGCGACGACCATATCGCCCAGCGCGTTCAGAAAGACCAAATTATACGCCCCGTCAAACCGCCGGCTGATGTTGCGAAACACCTCGATGAGCTGCGGCCGCTGGTCGCCCGACAATTCGCGGCTGATTTGATGGAGGATGATTTCGGTGTCGTTATCGCGCGAGAGATGGTTGTCTCCGTCGGCCAGCAGCTCGTCGCGCAGCTCGATGTAATTCGCCAATTGCCCGTTGAAGCCGAAGCTGAACCATTTGTGCTTTTGTAGATGGTGCCGCTCGAACGGTTGGGCATTGCAATGGTCGTCGGACCCGCAGGTGGCGTAGCGGACGTGGCCGATGGCCGCTCGGCCGGAGTATTCCTTCATCAGGCTCTCGAATTTGCCCCGATGGCTCATCCGAAAAACCTCGCTCACCCCGCCGACTTCCTTGTACGTGTGGATAAGCTGGCTGCGGTCCGGGTTGAAGCTGGTCATCCCGGCCGAAAGTTGGCCGCGGTTCTGGATGTCCAGCAGCATCCGGGGGACAAGCCGCGAAACCTCGTCCGGACCCTGAGCGGGGCACAACGGACTCACTTCGCGTCCCGGCAGATGATAGATGGCCGCCAGACCGCATTCGTGGTGAAGTTCGCTCATCGCGATGAATTCTGGCGCCGGGAGGGATGGTACAGGAGTGATCGCATCGAGGGAAATCTCGCGAGTTCGCGCTCCCTCGCCCAATCATTCTACGCCCCGGCCGGTTGTTTCACAACGCAATGTCAAACTGCGGTGATTTTCAGTACGTCGTCGAGGATCTGCCCGTTGGTGGCGATTCCTTCTCCAGAGTGGATCGTCGGCCGGCCGCGCCAATCGGTGAAGGTGCCGCCGGCTTCTTCGATGATCGGCTGAACGGCGGCGGCGTCCCAGACGTTCATGATCGGATCGACCATCAGTTCGGCGCGGCCGGTGGCGACCATCAAATAGCCGTAGCAATCGCCCCAGGTGCGCGAGAGCCGGCTGGCGGCTTGCAGTCGATCATAAACCGCAGCCGCGCCGCGTTGGCCGAAGCTGGCGACTTCGCTCGTGCAAAAGAGCGACTCGCTCAAAGTTTTCGTCGAGGATACATGGACTTGCCGCGGCGGCTGACTGCCGCACGCGTGCCATGCCCCTTGCCCGCGCGCTGCATGTACACACTCGTCCAACGCCGGGATGACGACGATCCCCAGCACGGCACAGGACTCGAATTCCATGCCGACCAATGTCCCATACAGCGGCACGCCGTGGATGAACGATTTCGTGCCGTCGATCGGATCGAGAATCCAGCGATAGCCGCTGTTGCCGGGCCGCTCGGCAAGCTCTTCGCCCAGAATGGCATCGTCAGGAAACTCGGCGGCAATGCGGTCGCGAAGCAATTGCTCGGCGCGGCGGTCGGCCACCGTCACGGGCGAAGCGTCCTGCTTCCACTCAACCGCCAGCCCGTCGCGCTGAAAATACTCGAGCGTCAAACGGCCCGCCTCTCGAGCGGCCGAGAGTCCAAGCTGCAAACGCGCTGTTAGATCGGTGGCATCCATACCGACACGGTAACTGCGCCGCGACGATCTGCCAAGCGCGAACGAGAGGAGCTTTAACGATGAGCGGCTCGGCGCGGGCATGAGCCGCATCGAGGCATGGCCACTCGGAGCAGTGGCCATGGCACCCGCCCCGGTGGCGCTCCAACCGGGGCACCGCTGTGCTATGCCCCGGCCACCCGGTGCGTTTCGGTGCCATTGGCATCCGGCAAGCGAGAAAAGGCCGATGGCGCGGCGGGCAACTGCGCCTCGCTTTTGGCCGGCTGGCGCAACAATTCTCGCAATTGTTGGACGAGAGTTGTCCCGTCAACTCGACCAAGCAAATAGATCGTGGCCGCGATCGTGAGCGCGCCGACGAACAGAAAACTATAGCCCGGCACGCGGCTAGCGACGCCGACCGACCCCAAGCTGCGGGCCAATTCGGTTTGCAACCGCCGCCAGCCAGTCAGGCTTTGCTGGTCGCCGATTGCGACGAGCGAGACGTTGTGCAGCGGCATATACCGTTCAACATGGAACTGGACGCCGATCTGCGGCAGCATATAGCTATCACCGGTCGCCGTGAATTTTTCGTCCATCCGCACGCACAACTCCGCCAGCGCCGGCTGAAGACGCTCGAGCGTGATATTGAAGATCACCACCCGCGGCCGGGCCATCAGATTCCAGAGCGTGACGCAAAGAACGTACAGGGCGAGCATCAGCAACCAGAGATATGCCCCCGGCAACGGCGAGGATTCCGGCAAGAATAACTCCATCGGGCCGGCGACGATCAATCCCGAAACCGCCGCCGCTAGGGCCGCCGTGTCGAACGCGCCGGACCAAATCGTCGGCCGCCGCCGCAAATGGATCGCCCCCAGGCCGATCAGATACGCCGCCAACGGCAGAAACGCAACGGCTAAGTGCAAAGGGTCCATTTGAATGGAAGTGAATCGCGCGGCAAAGACGTGGGGCCACGATCAAGCAGCAACCGACCTCGCTCATTTCGCCGCGACCGCTCGCGGCGCGCATCGGCGGCTACTTGGCTTGCTTAAGCCACTCTAGCATGACCCAGCCGACTTTGGCCAGCGCCAGCGGCGAGCAGTTCGCCTGGGTATCTTGCTCCGTGTGCCAAAACCGCCGATAACCGCTGAAATCGATGATGTCGCACGTGGGAATCTTGCCGATGTCGTGCAGCCGGAGATGATCGTCGGAAATATCGTCCTTGACCCGCGGGATGAACTCGCGGACCCCCATGTTGTAAGCCAATCGCCAGATGTCATCGACTAGCGGCCGCGTGTCGCGCCAGGCGACGCTGTTTCCCTCCTTGGGAAGCTGCAAGCCCTCGTACCCAACCATGTCGAGCAACACGCCCCAGCGGTATTTGTACGGAGGCGGGTCGCCGGCATAAGAACGAGCAAACCATTCGGCCCCGAGAAACATCGGATCGCCCAGATCGCGCCACGACGTCCCTTTACGAAACACGAATTCTTCGCCATCGAAGAGCACGAAATCGACGCCGTATTTGCTCTCCAGGTTCGGCATCCACCTGCCTAGTTCCATCAGCACGGCCACCCCGCTGGCCCCGTCGTTC
>DASZFO010000288.1 GCA_035939775.1 Pirellulales bacterium
CTTCCATCAGAATGTTCAGCCGGGTGATGTGCTGGTCTGGCCGACGAATATCGGCTGGATGATGGGGCCGTGGTTAATCTTCGCCAGTTTATTGAATCGAGCCTCGATGGGCCTCTATCACGGGGCGCCGACCGGACGCGAGTTCGGAACTTTCGTTCAGAATGCCGGCACGACGATGTTTGGCGTGGTGCCGAGCCTGGTCAGAACCTGGCGCGACAGCGGCTGCATGGCCGGCCTCGACTGGAGCGCCATTAAAGTGATTAGCTCGACCGGCGAATGCTCCAATGCCGACGACATGCGATGGCTGATGTCGCAAGCGGGCGGGCGGCCGGTGATCGAGTATTGCGGCGGCACGGAAATCGGCGGCGGGTACATCACAGGGACCGTCACGCGGCCCTGCGTGCCCGGCACGTTCAACACTCCCGCGCTCGGACTGGATTTCGTGATCCTCGACGAGCAGGGGCAACCGGCGAAAAACGGCGAGTTATTTATCGTGCCCCCATCGATCGGCCTCTCTGCCATGCTCCTCAACCAGGATCATCACCAGGTTTATTTTGCGGACGTGCCGCGCGGACCGCGCGGCGAATTACTTCGCCGGCATGGCGATCGGATTGAAGAATTGCCAGGCGGTTTCTGGCGCGGACATGGCCGGGCCGACGACACGATGAATCTCGGCGGGATCAAAGTCGGTTCCGCCGAAATAGAACGGGCTTTGCAATCCGTTCCGCATGTGACTGAGACGGCCGCCATCGCGGTCGCTCCGGACGGCGGCCCAAGCCGGCTGGTCATCTACGCTGTCTGCTCCGCTGGTCAGACGTTGAGCAAGGGTGAGCTAATCACGGCGATGCAAGAGGTCATCAAGCGCGAGTTGAATCCCCTCTTCCGAATCCACGACGTTATCCTGCTGGACGCCCTGCCGCGGACTGCATCCAACAAAGTGATGCGGCGAACGCTCCGCGATCAGTGGTCCCGCGCATGATTTGTTTGACTGCTTCGCAGGCCGATGGACATAATCGCATACGCCGTCAGATGCGTGAATCCAAGCGCCGTAAACACCGGGATGTAGCCGAAGGACTTGATGACGTGTCCGGTCAGAAGCGTTGCAAGGCTGCCCCCCACGGCGCCGCCGATGAGAGTCAACGCCACGACACGGGCGACCTGCGGCGGCGGCGCGGACTCGATGATGAGCGTGGTCAAGTTAGTGTTCCAAGCGGCCTGCAGGAACATGACGAGCGTGATCAAGCCAACCGCAAACGGGGCCGAGCCAGCTCGAACGGCCACGATCGTCAGCGGTGTAAGACAGGCCACCACCAGGAGGATGCGCCTGCGGGCATGACGCGAATCCATTCCACGCCGAACTAGAAAGTCGGACAACGCGCCGCCGGCTAATGCGCCGAGGTCAGCCCCGAGAAATGGAATCCAGGCCATCATGCCGGTCGTCGCCAGGGTGAAACCGCGAGAGGTCTGAAGATAGGCCGGAAGCCAGAAGAGGAAAAAGAACGTGAACGGATCCGTGAGGAAACGGGTGAAGAAGAAACTTCCGACCGCGGGCTGGCACAGCAGGCGAAAGGTTGGGATATTCTCCTGCGCGGCGGGGGTTGATCCGCGGCCGTTTAAAATCACCATCCGCTCCGTGGCGGACAACATGGGGTGGCGCTCCGGAGAATGGTAAAACCAAAGCCAGGCGCCCAGAAGCACAAAGCCCGAGGTTCCGGTGGCGATAAAGCTGACTTGCCAATGGTAGCTCAGCGCCAGCCAGGCAACGAGCGGAGGCGCGATCATCGCGCCCACGAAATTCCCGGTGGAAAACACCGCCCAGCAAACTCCGCGTTCGCTCTGAGGAATCCAATCCCTCAATACTCGTGCGGCAGCCGGAGTGTAGAAACTCTCGCCCAGCCCCAACACGACCCGCAGGA
The DNA here is from genome assembly GCA_035939775.1 of Pirellulales bacterium. NCBI lineage: Bacteria > Pseudomonadati > Planctomycetota > Planctomycetia > Pirellulales > Pirellulales bacterium. The sequence continues at coordinate 1,917 of DASZFO010000288.1, forward strand.
CCAGCAACGAAATCCAGCCGGTTGCCAAGGAGTGAGCGACCGCTGCCACCGACCACGCCGTCAACGCGACCGCAAAACTTGTCCGCACCCCGAATCGGTCGATCATTCGTCCCGCGAATAAATAACCGAACCCGGTGGCAATCAGGAATCCGGTGACGATGTAGGAATACTCGGTCGGGGAAAAACGAAGAAGCTTCTCCAGAGTTGTTTCCAGGACGGAAAGTGTCTGTCGATCGAGAAAGGCGATTGTCGAGATGAAGAACAGCAGCCCGGCAATCAGCCACCGCCTGCGGTCACTGAGGAATTTTATCAATGTCAGTCGGTCCCCCCGGTTATGATTGTCTGGCGGCACGATCATCATCATAAATACGGAAACATCAATGCAACCTAGATTATCCGATGGCGACCTCAATGAATTGCGGCGGTGGAGCACCGGCGCCGTCTGCAATGGTTGGGAGCAGATCACCCACCAAAGCGATATTGCAGGCGAGGCAATCAACCTCGAACCGGTGCGTGACTACATGCCGTTTTTGGGGCCCATTGCGGGTTACGCGGTAACCGTCGTGATCCAGCCCAGCGACCCGGCGCCCAAACAGCGGAATCCCCGAGCGTGGAGTGAATATCGCCGTTACGTGGCCTCGGTGCCCGGTCCAAAAATTGTCGTCGTGCAAGACCTCGACAAGCCGCGGTTGATCGGCGCGTTTTGGGGCGAGGTCACGAGCAATTTTCATCGGTCGGTCGGTTGCGTCGGAACCATCATTGACGGGGGCATCCGCGACGTTGACGAAATGGGTCAGGCCGGGTTCAAGGCGCTGGCGCGGGGACTATGCCCCGGTCGCGCCCATTCGTGTCCCATCCGCTGGGGCGTGGAGGTGGAGGTTTTTGGGCGGCGCATCGTGCCGGGACAATTGATCCATGCCGATAAACACGGGTTCCTCGCCGTTCCGCTCGGCGATGAAGCGGGTCTGCTGGAGGCGACGCGTTTCATGGACGCTAACGAATGCCAGACGGTGATCGTGGCGGCGCGCGATGGCGCCGGGAAGTCGCCGTTGGAGATCTGCGATGCGATGGACCGGGCTGGAGAAGCGTACCGCGCGGCGGTACGGGAAAAGTTCGGACTCAAGAGTTAAGCCAGATGTTGCCGCGCGCTCGGGCGACAGAGATCTGAGAGAACATGAGATTTCCAACCATTATTCCGGCGTTGATCGCGGTGTCTGCGGTTGGAGTTGATGGAACGGTTCGCGCAGCCGGGCAATATGTGAGCGTTGACTATCCGGCCTCGACGGTCGAAGGCGAATTGCAGATCGCTGTCACGTATACGATCTGGATTCCGGATGGCGTGAAAACCATCCGCGGCGTCATTGTCCACCAACACGGCGCCGGCACTGCGGCCTCTAAGGCGGGCGCAACCGCAGCCTACGACCTGCATTGGCAGGCGCTGGCCAAGAAATGGGATTGCGCGCTGCTCGGTCCCAGCTATCACGTTTTGAACGAAGGAACCCAAATCGGGCCGGGAGAGGCCGAACTCTGGTACGATCCGCGCCGTGGTTCGGACAAAGTTTTTCTCAAAGCGCTCCTGGCACTGGGCGACCGATCAGGTCATCCGGAAATCGGCATAGTGCCGTGGTGCTTGTGGGGGCATTCCGGCGGGGCGCAGTGGATTAGCACCATGGTCGTTCTCCATCCCGACCGGGTCATCGCTGCCTGGGTGCGCTCCGGCGGCGTCACCAAATTCCACTCCCGCCATCCTGAATGGCCCGACCATCAGGTTCCCGAGGCCGCTTACTCCGTGCCGATGATGACCAACGCGGGCCGGAAGGAAAAGGGGCATCCCGCATTTGCCGGCTCATGGATCGGAGAGACCGCCACGTTCGAAGAATATCGCGCCCATGGCGCGCCGATCGGAATCGCTCCCGATCCGCTCACGGTTCACGAGTGCGGCGATTCCCGCTATCTGGCGATTCCGTTTTTCGATGCGTGTCTCGCCATGCGTTTGCCGGACCGGGGCGCCGGAAACCAAGCCCTTATGCCGGTGGACATGAGCACCGCCTGGCTCGCCGATGAATTTGGTGAAGTCGCGGTGCCGGCCGCCGAGTACAAGGGAAATGCAAGACAAGCCGTCTGGCTCCCGAATGCGGCCGTGGCCAAGGCGTGGATGGAATACGTAAAGGCGGGGACCGTCAGCGATTTCACGCCGCCGCCCGCTCCGTTCAACGTGAAGGTGACGACCAGTGGAGATCAGGGATCCGAGATTGTTTGGGAAGCCGACGCCGATTTCGAGAGCGGAATCGGGGGGTTCATCGTGATGCGCGACGGGAAGGGGCTGGCGACGCTGCCGCCCAAAACGCCGAGTGACGGCGTGTTTGGACGTCCGCTATTCCAAGGGCTGTCGTATCACGATACGCCAGAGGATGCCAAGCGGGCCATGCGATACGTCGACACGACGGCAATCCCAGGAAAAAAGCATGTCTACACCGTCGTGGAACTTAACGGAGCGGGGATTCCCTCCAGGCCGTCGAGGCCTGGGTCCGTTCAGTGAACGGACGCACCGCTCAAACGCGGTAATTCAACAAGAGTTAATCGATGCAACATTCGGATTTGCCAGTGGCAGAAACTGTCTGCAGGGAGTTCGTTAGGCTAACTTTTAGGAAGCCAGCAACCGCGACGATTTCGCGATTAGCCTACTGCCCCCGACAATCCGCAACGTTCCGTCGCCTGGGTTCATCATAAAAGCGATTCCGCGGAGAGAAGTTGATTCACGTCGGATTGCATGACGGTCGGGATCGGCCCGGAACTTTTGTTCGAGAACATCCAGGCATGCGCCGTGTTGACCGCCCAATCGAACGATTGTTGCCACGGCTCGGTCCCGATCCATGAGGACATCGTGCCCCACGGCTCGAGGATGATCGGCGCGCGTTTCCATTGATCGCCGCTCGCGGCAATCGCGGTTGGATATTCGTTGTTCTGGTCGCTCCACTGACCGTAGGTGCTCCAGTCGCCCCAGCCGTCGTACCTCACGCCGCAGCCGGCAGTCATCGCAAAAGAGAATGCGGCCGGATCGTCCGTCGCGAGCGACTCTTGGATGATCGAGTAGCTGTGCGGGAAGTATTTTTCCGTCTCGGAGATAAGCCACTCGGTCGCGGCCGTCGAGGGACGCGCGAGCGCCGGCGACGTGCCCCAGTTCGTCCACTCGCCATAAGATCCCCACCAGCCGAAGTCGATCGTGGCCGTGTTGGCGCCGAAGCGCGCGCCGAGCGCTGCGAGCAGCTTATCGAGGTCGGCTTGCACGGCCGCGCTATCGAGGTCCGGCTGGAAGGTCGTCGCGCCGTTGAAGCTGAACGTGCTGCCCGGCAGGCCGGCATTCTTGAGCGCAACCGGTCCGCCGCCGCCATCTTCGTAGGGCATGATGCGGAAATTGAACTGCTGGCCCGCGGCTTCCGCCGCGGCGAGGTCGGCTTCAATCGCGGAAAAGTCATACACGCCGAATGCCGGCTCGATCTGCGACCAATCGTAGCGGTAGTAGGCTTGCGTCGAAGGGAGCGCCGTATCCTGCGCCGCCGTCGTGTAGAAGGTCTGGTAGCCGTGCGGCTTCGTGGTGACGACGGGAAGCGATGGAGGAACGACTGGCGGCGGCGGGGGAGGCGGCGGAACCGCCAGCACCGCGAGTCTCTCGGCCGAGCCTCCCTGGTCGTTGACCGCGTTGTTTCGCCAGTCGCCGTAATAGCGCGCGTGCCAGGTGTAGACGCCGGTTAGCTGCGCAACGACGAGGCTCGACGTATGATAGGCGCCATTGCCGCGGACGTTGACCCACTCTGTATCCACGACGTTTCCATTGGGTGCGTAGAGCTTGAACAGGATCCCGTCGGTCGGCCTGTTGCCGCCAGAGAGCACGGCAGTGTCTTCAGGGATTGCATGGCCGACGATGGCGCTACTGCCGGCGCGGAAGAATGCGGAAGTCGTTAGCGTCGGCGTGGCCCGCGAGAGCATCAGCCGCGGTTCGAGTTGTTCGATGCGGAATTTCATGAAAGAATCGCTGCGTCGAATCGCCCACCTGTTGATGGCCCGCGTTGATGCAGTTTCCGAGCCAAATAGCCCCGGAAAAACATTACCGTTGAACACGGAATGATTTAGCGCGAGATGCCTGCACGAGCGCGTGTAGAAACTTACGCGCGACGATTGAAGAATTGGGAATTGTAAGAGCAGTCGGGTATGATGGCGGGCATGAGCCAATCTCGAATCGCTGTTTTCATCGCTCGAATTGTTGGGGCAACTGCCCGATCTCTGGTTTTACGAGGCGCTGCGGTAGTGCTATTCGCCTTGTTGCTGGCGGCGGCCGTGCTGCTAGGCGACGAACCGCGGCCGCGGCAGATCACGGCAGCGCCTCTCGCGGCGGACAAGCTTTTTGGGCCGGAAGGTCTATCGGAGTATTGCGGGGGCGGTGTTCCCATCGTTTCGAACCTGCCGGTGGACTACGACGCCAAGCTGGTTGCCGAAATTGTGGACGGGGCCAAGAGCCGGGGCGATGCTCACCGGGGAGCGGACGTCTTCTGCTCGACGAAGTTCGGTTGCCTTTCGTGTCATCGTGTCGACAAGTTCGGAGGCGCCGTCGGTCCCCCGCTCACTGACATTGGCCGCCGGGCGAAACCCGAGGAAATCGTCGAATCGGTGCTCTGGCCGAAACGGCAAGTCAAACCGGAGTATTCGTCCTGGCGGATTTCATTGGACGATGGCCGGTCGCTGCAAGGCTATAAACGGGGCGAAACACCCGATGCAATTCAGCTTTTCGACCCGGCGACGGAGAAGACGCGGCGCATCGCGAAGGCGGAAATCGCCGATCAACGCGAGATCGGAACACTCATGCCCGACGGCGCGGCGGCAGCCATGTCACCGGCCCAACGGTGCGACCTCGCGCGGTTTCTGATGGAGTTGGGACGCACGCCCGGCCTGGAAGCCGAGGTCCGCCCCGAAGCGCTGCCGGCCGAATTCAATTATGAACGCGGACCCTTGGTTCCCGAGGACTGGCCGCTCTGGCGAGAGCACGTCAATCGCGATCGCGTGTACGAATTCTATCGCAAGGAAGCCTTGTTCTTCCGCGGGCAACCGAACCGGCCACGCCTGTTGCCTGCTTTTCCCGAACTGGATGGCGGCAAATTTGGACACTGGGGCAACCAGAATGAGGAAACTTGGAAAGATGGTCGCTGGAGTCTGACCGACCTGGGAACCGTGCTCTCCGGCGTGTTCCACGGGCCCCACGGCGACGTGCCCAAAGGGGTCTGCGTGCGTTTGGGCCAGCATGGCGAACTCGCGGCTTGCTTCAATCCCGAGACACTATCCTATGAGGCGTTGTGGCGAGGCGGTTTCCTGAAACTTTCCGCCGTGCGACACGGGTTTGTCGACGGCTTGCATCCCGATGGTGAAATCTTGCCGCGGCCGGAAGGCAAGCGCCCCGACAAGCCATTCGTCTATCACGGCTTCTACCGCTCGGGCTTGCGAGTCGTATTCGCGTATCGGATCGGCGACGTCGAACTGCTCGATGCGCCATGGGTGAAGGATGGCAAATTCGAACGCATCGTCGCGCCCGTCGCCGACCATCCCTTGCGCGAGATACTGCATGGTGGCGCGCCTCAATGGCCGCAGGAACTCAAGACGGCCGCGCAACTCGGCGCTGGCCGCCCTTACGCCGTCGATACGATTCGGCCGCCGTTTGATAATCCTTGGAAAGCGCCGATGTTCTTCGGCGACCATGATTTTCTCCCCGATGGTTCCGCGCTGCTCTGCACCATGGAAGGCGATGTTTGGCGAGTGACGGGCCTCGACGCGGAACTCAAGGACGTGCGCTGGCGCCGGTTCGCCTCGGGCCTTCATCAGGCGCTGGGATTAGTCGTAGCGGAAGGCCAGGTATATGTGCTGGGGAGAGATCAGATTACGTGCCTGCACGACCTGAACGGCGACGGCGAGGCCGATTTTTACGAATGCTTTTCGAATAAGATGATCACTTCGAGCGCGGGACATGACTTTACCTGCGGCTTGGCTCGCGACCCACAGGGGCGTTTCTACACGGCCTCGGGGAGGCAGGGGCTGATTCGGATTTCGGCCGACAGACAGACCGTGGAGGTGCTGGCGACCGGCTTTCGAAATCCGGACGGCGTGGCGCTCTGCCCGGATGGGGCCGTTACGCTGCCTTGCAGTGAAGGAGAATGGACCCCGGCCTCGATGATTTGCCTGGTAAAACCCGATCCGCCCGCGGCCGCGGCGCCATACTTCGGCTACGGCGGCCCGCGAGACGGCAAGCTGCCCGCGCTTCCGTTCGCCTATTTGCCCCGCGGCCTCGACAACAGCAGCGGTGGACAGGTGACGGTCCCCGACGACCGCTGGGGACCGTTGAAAGGGCAAATGGTCCATTTCTCGTTCGGCCAAGGAAGCCATTTCCTGTTGTTGCGCGACGAAGTCGCGGGTCAGCCGCAGGGGGCGGTTGTCCCTCTGGTCGGCGATTTCCGTTCCGGCGTACATCGCGGTCGTTTCAATCCGACGGATGGTCAGCTCTATGTTTCCGGACTGAATGGCTGGGGAACCTATACTCCCGACGACGGCTGCTTCCAACGAGTTCGCTATACGGGCGCCCCGGTGCAACTGCCGCGATCGTTTCACGTATATGAGAACGGCGTGCTGGTCTCGTTCACTCAGCCCGTCGAGCCGAAGGCGATTGCCAACCTTGCCAACCATTTTGCCCAGGTGTGGAACTACCGCTACAGTCCCGGCTATGGCTCGCCGGAATTCGCGCCTTGCCATCCAGGCGCCGTGGGGCATGAATCGCTGGCCATTGCGGGCGTTCATCGGGTCGACGCGTCGACGATCTTTGTCGAGTTGCCAGCGTTGCAGCCCGTAAATCAATTGCACCTGCTCTTGCAGGTGGACGAAGGTCGGCCTCAAGAACTCGTGATCACGGTCCATCGACTCGATAAACCGTTTACGCAGTTTCCCGGCTACCAGCCGACGAAAAAAATGATCGCCGCACATCCGCTTCACGTGGATTTAACGCTGTTGAGAAAGGCAATCCCCAATCCATGGCGGACGACACTTCCGGCCGCGTCGCCGCTGGACCTTTCGGCTGGAAGTAATCTTACGTTTTCGACCCGAACGCTCCGCGCGAAAGCGGGCAAAAACGTGAAACTTACGTTTCACAATCCGGATGTGGTGCCGCATAACTGGGTGTTGGTCAAGAAGGGGACACTGGCCAGCATCGGCGATTTGACGAACAAGTTGGTCGCTGATCCCGAAGCGGTTTTCCGGCAATACGTGCCCAAGAGCGACGATGTGATTTGCTACACCGACATCGTTCCCTCGGGGCAGCAATTCACCATTTGTTTCCAAGCGCCGGCAGAGAAGGGGCGTTATCCCTACCTCTGCACGTTTCCCGGACACTGGATGGTGATGAATGGCGAACTCATCGTTGAATAGGGTTGATTTCGCTGGTGGCGCGCGGTTCATTCCCGCGACGGATCACGGCGAGTGCCTTGGATGGCGCAAGCAAGGGTAGCCCGTCGGCTTGCGGGACGGCGGACTTCCGGTGACCGGCACTGTATTTCAATGCGTGGGATCCGCCCCGAATAGCAAACCGGCCGATTGGGCCACAGTGGCCGCGCCGGTCGTGCCGAGTTGGTGAATCACAATCGAGGCGGCGGTCATCGCTAGCTCCATCGCCTCGATCAAACCGGCGCCGGCGGCCAGCGCGGACGCGAGATTGGCCGTTACCGCATCGCCGGCGCCAACGATGTCGATTGGGCCGCGCACCGGATGGGCCGCGACATGCTTCGCCAAGTGCTTGGGCAGCGCTGCGACGATGCCTTGCTCGGCGAGCGTGACGAATACTGGCTGGGCGTTCCGCGTGGCCAGCTCGGCGGTGAGGCGTTCGACGATGTGGCGATCGGCTGCTTCTGCGCCGGACAGTCGACCCAGCTCAGCGGCATTCATTTTGAAGCCCAGCGGCGGGTAATCCGCCAGGCCGCGGCGGCAGTCCGCCAGCACGACAAGGTTCGGGCGCTCGCGCAAGACGCTATGGACGGCGGCGACCACGCGGCGCGTCGCCGCGCCGGTTTCCGGCGAGTCCACCTGGTCGAGCACGATCATTGCGTCGACGAGCGGCGCCAGATCTCGCACGCGGGCGGCCAGATCGTCTTGCAATTCGCCCGGTGTCGAAGTCCAGTTCTTCGCGTCGAGCCGGTTCAATTCGCGCGGCGGCCCGACTGGCTCGATCACCAGCGGCTTGCCGTAGACAAACGTTCGTCGCAAGGGCGTGGTGATGAAGCGATCGAGCGCGACTCCCCACAACGCCGAGAGCGCGCGCCGCAACTCGTATCCTTCTCCATCTTCGCCGCAGAAGCCGATAGGATAGATTTGACCGATGCCCAATGCGACCAGATTATTGACGATCGTGCCAGCGCCCCCCGGCTGCGCGCGAACCCGCACAACGTTATAAACCGGCAAGCCAGTCTCAATCGACGTTTCTGTTCGCGTCGGGTCGATTTCCAGGTAGCGATCGAGGCAAAAATCGCCGACCACGCCGACGCGCAGTCGCGGATACTGCCCGGTGATCGCGGAAAACCGATCAGCGTTCATGCGTTACCTTGGCCCAACCGAAACGGACGGCCGGTTCAGTTCGTGGTGCAGGTTGTGAATGAATGCCGCGTTGTCGCATTGCAGGTAGTGCATTGCGCCTCCCATGCGGGAAAAGCTCTTGCAAAACCGCAGATAATAGGCCGGATTGTCTTTCGGGGGCTCGCCGCGCGTCCAGTCCCAGTTCCCGGCGGGTTGCAGATCCACGACGTAGGTCGTGTGGTCGCGCACGACGGGTCGGCCCGCTTGCAGGCGCAAGTTGTTGACGCAACTGACGCTCTTCTCGAAGACCTGCGGGCCCATGATGGCCGAACCGACGGACAGGACCACGCCGCCATCGAGGCCTTCGACCGAGCCGCCGAATAGCTTGAAATCCCACTCGGCGGCCCTCCCGATGACGGCGCCGTTGAAGATCGGGTGATTGGAAATGATGTCGTAGCCGATACCCGGATGGACGGTGGCCGGAATGTTGCGGCGGTAGGCTTGGGCCAGGATCGAGGCGTGGGGCCAACGGTGCTCGACGACGACCCGGCCCGGCGACCAGCCTTGTTCGCGGATCGCCCTCAAGAGATCGGCCCGAGCCGCAGTGAGTCGATCATCGGGCTGAGTGGCGATGGCTGCGGCCAGAGCGTCGGCGGACACGATCGTCGCGCCATTTTCGGCGATGAAGCGGCCCAGCGCTCGGCCGTATCCCAGGCCGTCGAGCGCTCCGGTCATCAAAGCCAGATGGATGTTCGTGGCCGTCTCGTGCCACGCGCCGAAGGTTCCGCTGGCGACGTTCATCTCGACGCTCTCGGTCGACGCGCCGAACCAGGCATATTCCCAATCGTGAATCGTCCCGGCCCCGTTGGTCGCCAGATGCGTGAGCCACCCCCCCGCCATCATGCGGTCGAGAATCCGAGCGGCGCCGTTGCGCAACAAGTGGGCGCCGTAAATGAGCATCACGGCGGCGCCGCGTCGGCGAGCGGCGCGAATCTTCGCAGCGCAATCGACGATCAGACCCGCGTTCGCCTCGGAGCAATGGGCGGCCGGCGCCTCCGGATCGAGCAGGATATCGTCGGCCCGGGTGAGGCTTTGCCGCGCGGAAAGCGGAAAGACTTTGAGTTTCGCCAAGTCGAGCGGTTGGACGGTCATGGCGTTGATTCGAAAGACGAATGCCCAAATGACGAATGTCGGATATCCGTCGCGGCGCGACGGATGAATCAAAACCGTCGGCTCTTTTTGATCCGCGATGATCCGTGCGTTGAGCGCCTAACAAATCCGGCTGGGAGAAGGGGACAGCCGGGAGAAGGGGACAGTCCCCGTTTTGCTCCGGGGACTGCGCAAAAGGAGGACAGTCCCCGCCGGATTGGTTAGGCGTGCTTAACTACTGTTAGTATCTCCATTGAGCAAGAACTCGACTAGCGGCACCGCCTCGCGGAAGTCGGGAATCACCACGTCGGCGGCGACCTCCAGCAGTCGCTGCCGCTTCCAAGGATCAACGCGGCCGGACCCGTTGTCGGCTTCGTCGGAAGCCACGGCCACGGCGAGGCCGCCGACCTGCTTCGTATTCTCAATCTCCACGTAGCCGTCGCCGAACGCCAATAGCGTCTGGCCCGAAACTCCATGCTCCCGCAATATTCGGTCGATGACGATCTTCTTGGAGAACTGAAGGTAGTCATCCTGCGCGCCGTAGACGTGCGGCCCGAAATACCGAGCGATATCCAACAGCTCCGCCTCCTGGCGCAGGGCCGGTTCGTCGGTGCCGCTGGCCAAATAGAGTTGGAGGCCGCGCTGCCGGAGATGCTCCAACAGCGGTCGGGCCCGGTGCACCAGCAATTCGTCGGGATGAATCCGGCCGCTGCGCAAGCCGGCGATCCGGCCGCCGATCCGCTCTTCGAGCCGCCGCAAGTATTCATGCTTGTACCACAACGGCTCGCGCGGCTGGCCGCCGCGCTGAGTGATGCGTTCGGCCAGTTGGATCATCTGATAGATGGTCTGTTTGCCGGTAAGGCGCGCGATGTCGTCGGTAACCAGTTTGCGCAGCTCCGCCTCGGTCTCACCCGGCCGCCGCGGCAAGGCCTCAATCAACATCGGCGTCATCACGTCGGGCCATCCTTGGCGGATGAGCGATAAAGTGCCGTCGAAGTCGAACAGCACATGGCGGATTTGCGGACGGGGGCGCACATCGGCCCGGAATTCGACGCCGGCCCAACGCTGGCGATCGGTGGTCGGCGAGGCAGAGTCGCTGGATGGCTTCATGGCGCGGATTCTTGCGAGCCTCAATCGAAAGGGCGTTGCTTCCGAGATAAATCCCTCGTCTCAGGTTTTGGCGGCGCCAATATCGAGCTTGCGGATGAGCGCCTTCGTGGCGGGAATCACCGTTGGAGCGACGCTGAGCCCGCGAAATCCCATTTTCAGCAAGCGCGGCACGGATGCCTCTCGGCCGGCCAGTTCTCCGCAGAGCGTTAGGGGCCGATCGGCGGCCTCGCTTACGATGATGCTCAACAGTCGCATGACGGACTCGTGGTCATCCAGATAATAATCGTTGACCGAGGCGTCGTCGCGAGCGGCGGCCAACGTGTATTGGGTCAGGTCGTTCGTGCCGATGCAGAAAAAGTCGACATGCTTCGAAAGAGCGGGAATCGCCAGCGCTGCGGCCGGTGTCTCGACCATCGCGCCAAACTCGGGCGGATTTGCGACCTTTCGCTCTTGGATCATCGCATCGAACGCTTCCCGCATTCGGCGAATATCGTCTTCCAAAGTGACCATCGGAATCAGCACTCGCAGCGAATGCTCCTCCGACAGCTTCAAGATCGCTCCGATTTGAGTGCGGACCAGTTGCGAGTAATTCAGAAGCAATCGCACGCCGCGGCGCCCCAACACGGGATTGGGGCCTTGAGAAAGGCCCAAATACGGCAACGGCTTGTCGCCGCCGATGTCGAGCAGGCGAATTGTGGTAGGCCGATTTCCCAGCGGTTTGATCAAGCTTTCGAGTTCGCGAGATAATTCATCTTCGGTCGGCGGAGCTGGCCGTGCAAAGTAAAGTTGCTCGATTCGCAACAGGCCGACGCCGTCCGCGCCATTGTCCAGCGCGAGTTCAACATCATCTTGGATGCCGATATTGGCTTCCACGCTGATCAATTGGCCGTCGAGGGTTCGCGCCGGATCGCGACAGGCCGCCTTGCAGCGCACCAGGGTCGCCCGCCATTTTTCCATTCGCTCCTGGAAGTCGGCTCTTGTCGTGGTCTTCGGCGCGATCACCAGCGTGCCTCGAAAGCCATCCACGAGCAGTTCCGTGCCGCTACTGACCCGCGATAGAATACCGGGAATCTCCGTAATCGTGGGGACTCCCTTTTCACGCGCCAGCAGCGCCGCGTGCGACCCTTGCCCCAGCGTTTCGACGACCATCGCCGCCACATTCGACTTGGGCAGCAATACGACATCCGACGGCAGTAGCCGCTCGGCAACCAGAACGCTGTGCTCTGGAATGGCTTTGAGGCCCGCGGTCTGCTCACCGCGAAGTCGCCGAATGAGATTGCGGCCCAAATCCAACACATCATCGGCGCGCTGGCGCAATGTTTGATTTTCAATCGCCTCGAACTTCTGATACCACCGCAACAATACCCGGCGAACGACCGCTTCGGCGGTCAACAGCGACGCCCTAATCTCGCGTTCGAATTCGCCCGACGCGAACAGCTCGCGCAGCATCTCGCCATGCGCGCGAAAGATCCCGGCAAGCGCCGAATCGAATTCGGCTTCGATGCGCCGTGCATATTGCTCGAGTTCCGCCAGCGTTTCGTCCACGGACCTCGCTAGACGGACCAACTCGCCGTCCACGTCCTGTTGACCGATCGGCGCCAGCGGGCCGCTCCACTTCAGCACATCGCCGACGACCCAGGCCCGTCCCATGCCCAAACCTGGCGAGATGCTCCGTCCCGAGAGTCGCACGTCGGATTGTGTAGCGCCAATTGGCATCGCCAACATCGTTTCCATAAATCGCTCCAACCTTTGCACGATACTCAGCGGCTGATCGACAGCAAGCGGTGTGCGCACGTCACCGCCAGCGAACCGTCGCCAACCGCGAAGCCGACGCGTTTGGTCGACCCCGAGCGGATATCTCCGGCGGCCAACACGCCTGGCACGGTTGTCTCCAGCGCGCACGGGTCGCGATCGCCGCGGGGCCATAATCCGGAACGAACGACGTCGGTGCCGGTCAATAGATAACCATTGGCATCGCGAGCGATTTCAGCCGGCAGCCACTCCGCCGCGGGCTCGGCGCCAATGAAGACGAACACGGCCGAACATGGCACTTCGCGTTGCGCTTGCGTGGCGTTATTCCTCAAAGCAATTGCCTCGATGCGACGATTTCCCCGAATGGCTTCAATCTCGGTCTGTTCATGGACCAGCACGTTGGCGGTGGCTCGAATGCGCGCGGACAAGTATTCCGACATGCCAGGGCCCAACGTGCGGCGGACGAGCAAATGCACCTTGCGCGACGGACAGCACTCGGCTAGAAACATGACGGCCTGTCCGGCCGAGTTGCCGCCGCCGACCACGGCCACGTCGGCGCCGTCGTAGAGGTCGGCCTCGACCGTTGTGCAGGCGTAATAGATGCCGGCGCCGGCAAATCGGTCCGCGCCGGCGGCCTCCAACCGTCGCCAACGAACTCCCAGGGCGAGAAGCAGCACCCGGCAGCGAATCTCCGCTCAGCAATCCAGCTTGAGCGCATGCAACTCCTCGACCGATCGCGCGGGAATCAGTTTTTCAACCGAGACCGGCGCGACAATCCGGGCACCGAACTTCAGCATTTGCAAAACACCTCGGGTCGCTAAGTCCGCGCCACTCAGTCCGGCCGGAAAGCCGATGAAGTTTTCAATGCGCGACGAGCCCCCGGCCTGACCGCCAGGCCCGAGCCGGTCGAGCATCAAGGTGGAAAGACCTTCCGATGATGCGTACACGGCGGCGGCTATGCCCGCGGGACCGGCGCCGACAATCACCAGATCGGACTCCTGCGAAGGGCAATGTCTCCAGACCCCGGCCTCGCTGGCCAGCTCCTGCAAGGAAGGGTTCACGAGAACTCGCCCGTTCCCGCATTCGATGACCGGTGTCTTTCGTGGAGAGCCAAGCGCTGTGAGCGCACGTTGGCCCTCCTCGGTTTCCGAGTCGAACCACGTAAAAGGGACGAAGTTCTTATAGAGAAACTCGCGGACCGTGTTCGTATCGCGGCAGCGTCCCGGACCGACAACTCGCAGTCCAAGCGTGCCCATCTGCGACAAAAGCTCGCGCCGACGCGTGAACGCGGTGATCAGCTTCTCGCCAAAACTCGGCACACGATTCAGCAACGCCCTGAGGTGGCTGCCGGGAATGCACAGAACACGCGTTTCGCCCCGTGCCACGGCAGTCACAATCACCGGGCGACCGGTAAGAAGATCGATGTCTCCGGAAAACTGCCCGGGCTCGTGAGCCACGATGACCCGGTGGCCATCCGTCGGATTTTGGATTTCGATCTGCCCGGATTCGACGATGTACAAGCCGATTTCCGCTTGACCTGCCCGAAAGATGGTCTCGCCATCCGCGTAATTGCGAGCGGTTGCCATGGACCTGACCAGCGCCAGTTCCGTGCTGGTAAGCTGGGGAAACGCGACGTCTTCGTTGTGAGCCATGGCGTCGTCCTCTATTGCTCTGTAACCAGCACCATGCGGAAGCGGGCTTTACCATCCATCATGCAGGCGTAGGCCTCGGCTGCCTTTTCGAGCGGAGCCGTTTCAATCATCGGACGGATATTCTCTAGGACGCTGAAAGCCAGGGAGTCCTCGCTATCATCCACGAACAATTCCGTTGCCGCGATGTAGCTGCTGTCGTCACTTATCGTACCGAATGGGGCAAACTTCGCCACACCTGCGTTCGCGAACGCAATTTCGAGCTTGCCCTTTTCCCGCTTGAATCGTGCGAAGAGGCGATCCAGATCGGCAGCGTTGGACACATCTCCCTGCCATTGGCGACCGAGACTTACCGCAGTCGAATTCCGATCGCTTCGACAAGGTCCGCAAATTCGAACGAGCCGTCGTGGCGGTGGCCGTTGATGAAGAACGTCGGTGTGCCATTGACGCCGCTGCGGACGCCGCCGCTGAAGTCGTCTTTGACGCGCAAGGTGTATTTGCCATCGTCCAGTGCGCGATCGAGAGCCTCCGCGGACAATCCCAGCCGGCCGGCCAGTTCGAGCAGAAGCGGCTGGCCTAAGACATCCTGGTTCTCGAAGAGGCCATCGTGCATCGCCCAGAATCGCTCGTGCGCCGCCGCGAATTCCGCCGCTTCCGCCGCGCCTTCCGCGTTCGGGTGAATCTCATTCAAAGGGAAATTCCGAAACACAAAGCTCAATCGCTTTCCAAAATGCTCCTGTATTCTCTTGACAACGGGGTAGGCATGTCCGCAATGGGGACACTCGTAGTCGCCGTATTCGACGAGAATAGCAGGCGCGTGAGCATCCCCCTGAATATGGTCGGCGGACGTGACGGGTATCTTCAAAGTCGCCATGATTACTCCCTCACGATTTTGATAGACCTTCCAGCGCCTCAAGAATTCCGTCGGCTCCCGGGTTAATCGAGACGGGAGAAAGGTAACTCCAGACGATCTTTCCCTTGCCGTCGATCACGAACAGGGCCCGCTCGCAACACCCATCGTCGTCCCGATACGCGCCATACTTCTTTGCGACCTCGCCTTTAGGCTCGAAATCGGCGAGGAGCGGGAAATGCAAGTGTCGGTGTTCGGCGAACGCCGCGTGGCACCAGGCCCCGTCCACCGAGATGCCCAGCAGTTCAGCCCTGTATCTCTGGAATTCCGGAAGCACTTCGTTGTAGAGCGCCATTTGGTCGCCGCATACCGGACTCCAGTCGGCGGGATAAAAGGCGAGAATGACCGGCCGCTCCCGCAATTCACGGAGCGACAGCTTTTGATCCGGCGTGACGTGAAGAGTAAAGTCCGGAGCGACCGTCCCAGGTTCCAATAGTTGAGGCATCTTCCACACCTTTTCTAAAAAACATCTACGCAACAACCTTGAGCGAGCTAGCGACAACCTTGAGCGAGCTAGCGACGCTTAGAGCCTATCCGAGAACCGCCGGGGCAAAGGGGACAGTCCCCGTTTTGCTCCGCGGACTTCGCAAAAGGGGGACAGTCCCCGGCGGTTCTCGGATAGGCTTTTAGTCAACGCCGCCATTTGCTCCGGCGAGTCAAGATCGTGGACGGCGTTGGGAATATTTAACCGCCGCAGCGCGCCTGCCGGCAATGCGGCAAGCACGCGACGCGCACCAGCATCGCCATCTAGTTGTAACAATTCGGCAAAGCAACGGCGCGGGAAGATAACCGGCGGGCCGAAATCGTTGCCGTGCGCGGCGGCGCACGCGCTCAAGCCGCGCGAACCCAACCACGCGATGTGCAGCAAATGCAAATCCTCGGCCGTTAACCGGTATTGATCGACGTGCAGCAATAGGAGTCCGGTGGCATCCGCGGCAACGGCAGCCTCTGCCGCCTGGCGGATTGATGCGCCCAAACCTTCCGCCCAACGCTGATTGACGTGCCGAACGACGGGCAGATCGACGATGGTCTCCGCGCAGTCAGCGGCTTGGCAACCCAAAATCACCGCCACGGGGCCAACCTGTGCCTCAAGCGCGATCCGACATTGACGCCGCAGCAGCGGCTCGCCCCCCAGCTCCACTAATTGTTTGGGCTGGCCCAGGCGTCGCGATGCGCCGGCTGCCAGAACGGCCAACAGCAGCCGATTTTCTGAGACCCGGTATGCCGGAGGACCGACGGGACTCGGGCAAATCGAGGATGCCGGGTCACCGACCACTGGATTCACGGAATTGGCATCAATAGACATTAGCCACCGCAACTCGCGACGGCCCGGCCGCCGATTCCGCTCTGCCCGGCTGAAACAACGGCGCGGGCGTGTGGCCGTTCAGTTCGGCGAGAATTTCTGCAACGATCGACACGGCGATCCCGCTCGGACTCCGATCCCCCAAGTCCAATCCGACCGGCCCGCGGAGCCGATTGACAAACGTCTCTGGCAAGACGGTGCCCTCGCCGCTCTCCAGCAGCCAGCGCCGGCGATGTTCGGGCCCCAGTACGCCGACGTATGCCGCCGGTTGCTCCGCCAACAGCGGCAAGATTTCAGCGTCGTCCACTAGACTGTGCGTCATCACCACGATGGCTGTTTGCGGTGTGAACGTGATCGAACGCAGCGCGGTCCACCAGTCGCAGGCTACGAGTTGATCGGCATCCGGGAATCGGGCGCGCGACGCCAGGCGTGCGCGACGGTCGGCGACGCAGACGTGCCAGCCCAGCGAGCGGCCGAGCATGCAGAGCGGTCGCGCGTCGTTGCCCGCGCCCAGAATTACCAACCGCACCAGCGGACGGACAAAATGGACTAGCGCTCTCAGGTGCGACCCAATCGAGCCCTGCACGCTGCGCTCGGCAAGCACCGCACGCTCCCGCAGCCGCTCCATTTGCGGATCGAAATCCGTCGGATCGTCGCCGTCGGCCCATAGCATCCGTCGCACCGAGATATCGGGCGACGCCGATGTGTCGATCACGCAGGCCGCGGTCGAGGACTGGTCGGCGTCATGGGCGGCGGCGAACCGGCGGAGAAACGCCAAGTGTTCCGGCGTAAAGCGCTCGACCAGCACCTCGATCGAACCTCCACATCCCAGCGACGGCACGTCGGCACGATCAGTCCGGGGATCAGCGTCGAAGCTGAGCATGACTGCCGGCTCTCGATCGGTAAGCACGCGACCGCGACGGGCGATGTATTCCTCCAAGCAACCGCCGCTCACACCGCCGGCCGTGAATTCCGACGAGGGACCGGCAAGCATCATCGATCCCAGCGGCCGATAGGTCGAGCCATTGGCCGCAAACAACGTGGCCAACACAGCCGGCTCGGCGACGGCGTTCAGCCGCCCAGCCAGCGAAATCATTTCGTTCATTTCGTTGCGGATCATCGTCGTCGGTCTCACGGGAAAAAGAACATGGCTGGCGGCAGATAATCGATGTCCTTAGCCGCCCAACAGATTCTCAATCTTCACCGGCAGTTCCCGCACGCGCACGCCGGTGGCATGGTGGACCGCCGCCGTGATCGCGGCGGCGATCCCAGCCAAGCCGATCTCGCCGACGCCGCGTGCGCCAAGCTCGTTGATCTCTTTGTCGGGGAAATCGAGGAAATGCACGTCGATCGGCGGCACGTCGGCGTTGACCGCCACCATGTAATCGGCCAGGTTGCTGTTGATCGGCGCGCCGTTCTGCGGGTCGTAAGACGTGTGCTCCAACAGCGCCATGCCGATTCCCATCACGACGGCGCCCTCGATCTGGTTGCGGCCTGCCAGCGGATTGAGAATGCGGCCCGCATCGATGACCGTCACTACCCGACTGACACGCAAGCGGGCGATCTCCGGCTGCCATGTGACTTCGACGAAGTGACAGCCGAATGAGTGCGTTGAGAACTTCGGCTTTGGATTGCCGAATGATGCTTCAGACTTGCCGCTGCCCGTGACCAGGCGCAAGTTGGCGCGGCGAAGCAAATCCGCGAACGACACGCCCTTGGCGGGACCGTCAGCCTTCACGTAAACCCGGCCGCCTCCAAAGGCCAAATCGGCCGGATTGCGCTTCTCGAACGGCGATCCCGGTGTTGTGGTTGCAATGTTCAGCAGCGACGCGATCGCCTTGTCGGCCGCGGCAAAGACGGCCGGAATCACCGACCCGGTCACCATCGAGCCGCCCGAGATCGGGCCCGCCGGAAGCGACGTATCGCCCAGCGCTACTTCAACCTTGTCGAGCGGCACGCCGGTCTTTTCCGAGGCAAGCTGCGCGAGGACCGTGTATGTGCCGGTGCCGATGTCCTGCGTGCCGCACGCAACGCGGGCCGTGCCGTCGTCGCGAAGCTGGACGTCGGCCTCGGCGGGGAATCGCGCCGCGATCCACGCGCACCCGGCCATTCCCCAGCCGAGCGTCAGGCCGTCGCGCTTCATCGAGCCGACTTCAGGGATGCGCTTCGACCAACCGAACTTTTCCGCGCCAAGCTCGAAGCACTCGAGCAAATGGCGTGACGAGAACGGAATGCCCAACGACTCGTCGATCTTCGGCTCGTTGAGGACGCGGAGCCGGACGGGGTCGATCTTGAGCCGGTCGGCCAGTTCGTTCATCGCCGACTCGGTCGCGTACAGTCCGGGCACGGCGCCGGGGCCGCGCATGGCGGTCGGTGAGCCGACGTTCCGCTTGGCGCGGCCAAACTCTACGCGGAGGTTGGAAACGCTGTAGTGGAACGCCGTCGCCTCGCCGCAATTCTCCTGATAATCATCGAGAATCGACTTGTGGAACACGTAATCGTGCTGGAGCGAGACGAGCTTGCCCTCGCGTGTAGCGCCCAGCCGCACACGTTGCTGGGTGCGCG
This sequence comes from Pirellulales bacterium, assembly GCA_035939775.1. Classification (NCBI taxonomy): domain Bacteria; kingdom Pseudomonadati; phylum Planctomycetota; class Planctomycetia; order Pirellulales; species Pirellulales bacterium. The sequence continues at coordinate 20,950 of DASZFO010000288.1, forward strand.
GACGATGACCGACCGTCTGGAACATCATCTTGCGGCTGACGACGAGCTTGACCGGCTTGCCGAGTTGCCGCGCCGCGGCGGCGGCGAGTGGACAATGCGTCCATGGCCATAGTTTGCTGCCGAAACCCGAGCCGACAAACTTGGTGACGACGCGAACGTTCTCCCTCGGCAAGCCGAACATCTGTGCCAGTATGCCCTGGAGGTTGAAGATCGCTTGCGACTCCTCGTAGACCGTCAACTTAGAGCCATCCCAGATCGCGATCGTCGCCTGTAGCTCGATGGGGTTGTGCGTCTCGGCCGGCGTGACGTAGGTTTGGTCGAGCTTGACCGGCGC
>DASZFO010000289.1 GCA_035939775.1 Pirellulales bacterium
CCACCCCGATCGGGCAAGATCGACGTCGCTCCTGTCGTGTCAAAGTTTCCCAGCGGATAACCGGGACGACTCGTGTCGCCCGAGAACCAATAGAGCTTGCCTTGATAGACCGCGTTCACGGCGCTATCCTGGCCGACCACCCGCGCGTTCAGCAGCGGCTTGGCGATCGGCGCGGCCTGCCCGACGAGCAGGCTGTCGGCATAGATATCGGCCCCCGTGATGCGATAGAGCCGCTGGGCGATATTAATCCGATCGATTTCAAGTTGAGCGCTGCCCCCTGCGACCGCCTTAAGCGTCTTGCCGCGATTTCCAAAGCCGTCTTTGGGAAACTCGTAACCAGGGCTCGAGACGTGGAAGAAGACCTCTTCTCCCATTAGCGCCGGATCGCTGAAGGCCACGACGCCATTGCTATCGGTGTAATACCGAACATTGTCAACCGTCCGCAGCTCGACGAGCGGCACGCCGCGCCTCGTCTCGCGATCGACGATCGTGATCTTGAAATACTTGTCGCCGCGCGCCGGCTCGGCAGCCGACCCGACGAGCGGGAGAAGAATCAAGCCAACGATTGCCGTCAGAATGCGCGCGAACACCGTCTAATCCGGTTTCGATCGAACAGATCCAGTTGAATGCGCTCTTGGTTCGCCGTTCGTCGCGGGCGCCGTGAGTTGACGGGCTTCTATGCTTGTCGGCGGCTTGTTCGGCTTCGGTGTAAGATGTTCGGGAATCTCAACCGATGGCCGGTCCCGCCCACAGCCCATGATCGCTATCAATGAGCAGGCCGAGAGTGCCAACACCCTCTTCCGAATGATTTCCACAGCGGCGTTCCAGAGAAGGCGTTCAACAATGGACGGGCACGGTGGTTCACGAACGGCTATTTCAACAAGGCGGGGTCGACATAATCGCCATCATTGATTCCGCCAAGAGAGTTCAAAACATCTCCTGAGATATCCTTCGCCATGAAATGGACCGAACCGTCCGCAAGACAGAATGTCACGATGTTTGGATGCTGGCTGCTGAATTGACCCCAGCTTCCAATGTATTGATCCATGCGTCCATCGCCGAGCCCCCAGCCCTCGGGCATGGCACCGCATCCCATCCATGAATACCCTAGCGTATAATCGCCGCCGTCCCGCGCACCAAATGCCTCGCCAAACAGGAGTGTCTTGCTTGTCCCATCCTGGATGAGAGAAATCGCGACGCGTGACCTATCCGTGAATATTCCCTTGCAGCGATCGAAAAACGGCACCTGCGTAAAGCCGAATGCCCCCGCGGATCCCAGGTAGTCCGTGAGCCCAAGCGGGGAGTCGCCTGGAGGGGGAGGGTCGAAGTATTCGCCCGTCAGCGTAGCTTGAACGAAGCCCGAACCCGCGGGCGCCGCGTAGGCATGAAGCAGCGCAAATGTACCGGTCAATGGCAGCGCGTCCGGCGCCGAAGGGCATAACAAATCGGAATACCGAGTTTGTGCCGCCGCCCATGCACTATCATTCGTCCACCAAGGAGGATTTGACTGATTGATCTGCAGCACGCTCGGATCGATCGTCTGATACACGACTTTCTTCTCGAAATACGGCAAGAGATACGGAATGACCCCCACCCATTGATCTTGGGTGAGCGAAGGAACCGTCGGTGGATAGATTCCGAGGTATCCCGGTGGGAATCTCTGTCGTGCCGTATGAAAGTTGAGGGCCGCCAAACCAAGCTGTTTGAGCCGGTTCGAGCAGTCGATCCGGCGGGCGGCCTCGCGCGATGCTTGGATGGCCGGCAGCAGCAATGCCATCAGAATCCCGATGATCGAAATCACCACCAACAGCTCGACGAGCGTGAAACCGCGTCGCGCCGATCGGGCCATTGCCGCACCCTCCGATTGAGAACGCCTCGACTGGCGATTATACCCTTCTCGCGGGGAGACGCAATCAAAATGAATCCTTCGCCATTCGTGATTAGCGGTAGGGTGCGTCGAGTCCGCGCTGACGCACCGGAACCTTGCTGGCACGCGCTTCGTTTATTCCGCTTCACGGTGCGTCTGCGCAGGGCCTTGACGCGCCCTACGGCTTGCGATTCGTCATTCGTCATTCACTCGGCGGGCACCTCCGCGAGATTCGGCATCGGCAGGTCGAGGAAGCTGGCGAGGATGCGGCTACGCGAGGGCTGCTGGAGCTTGCGCACGGCCTTGGCCTCGATCTGGCGGACCCGTTCGCGCGTGACCGAGAAGATTTGCCCGACCTCCTCGAGCGTGTAGGCATAGCCGTCGACCAATCCGTAACGGAGGCGGAGTATCTCGCGCTCGCGATAGTTCAATTCCGAGAGCACGTCGGCGATCCGGCTCTTGAGCGATTGCTGATTGACGTCGTACAGCGGATCGTCCTCGCGATGGTCTTGGATGAATTCGCCGAAGAAACTGTCGTCGTGGTCCCCCACCGGCTGGTCGAGCGAAAGCGGCTGCCGGGCCATCTTCATCAGGCAACGGGCATCGTCGATCGACAGGCCGGCCGCGTCGGCCGCCTCCTCGACGCTCGGCTCGCGGCCGGTGAGCTGCACCATATCGCGCGTCACCGTGCGGACTCGGCTCATCGTGTCGATCATGTGGACGGGCAGGCGGATCGTCCGGCTCTGATCGGCAATCGCCCGAGTGATTGCCTGGCGAATCCACCAGGTGGCGTAGGTCGAGAACTTGTATCCGCGGGCATGCTCGAATTTATCCACCGCCCGCATCAGCCCGGTGTTTCCCTCTTGGATCAAGTCGAGGAAGCTGAGCCCGCGATTGCGGTATTTCTTGGCGATCGAGACCACCAGCCGCAGATTGCCGGCGGAGAGCACGCGTTTGGCCTGATCGTATTTCTTCTGCCAATACGCGGTGCGCTTCATGCGGCGATCGAGCGTGCCGGGGCTTTCGAGTGTGATCCGCATGAGCTGCCGCAGCTCGCGGCGCAGCTCGTCGAGCGGGCCGAGCGAGCCGCCGTGCCCAATCTTCAATTGGTGGCGGATGTCGAGCGAGCGCTGGCGGATTTCGGTCATCTTGTCCAACAGCGGTTGGAGCCGGTTCGTGCGCAGGTTCAACTCCTCGATCAGGCGGACGGCCTTGTTGCGGCGGCGGACCAATCGCCGCCATGCCGCGCGACGCAGTTCGATCGGCTGCCGCTTGCTGATCGCCACGTAAAAGTCCTTGCGGTTCTGCCGGAGCAATTGCACGAGAGTCCTGAGATTCGGATCGAGTCGCTTGAGCAGGTTTTTCTTTTCGGCGGTATTCGTGACTGAGACTTCTATTGTCCGGTCGAGACGGAGCTTGCCGTCGCGCACTTTCTTCAACAACCCCATGGCCCCTTGCAGCAGGTAGTCGCTGGCCAACATGCTGTGGCGAAAATGGGTCCGCGTGCGCTCAATCTCCTTGGCGGCGGAGATTTCCTCGGGCCGCGAAAGGAGCGGGATTTCCCCCATCTGCATGAGATACATGCGGACCGGGTCGTCGATATGCCCCTCGACGGCCGAGTCGAGGTCGACTTCGTCGCCGAAACGCTCTGGGATTTCTTCGGCGACCAGCTCGTCGGCCTCGATATCGGAGTGCAGCTCGTCTGCGGCATCGAATTCTTCGGCCGCCACGATCCGTGGCCCGATCGGCGAGGGCTCCTCGCGAGCACCAAGGCGATCGGCCTTGGGAAAGCCGGCCGGGGCACCGCGGCCAGCGCTGGAACGGGTGCGACGCGAAGACTGCACGCGCAAGGCACTTTTCCGAACGGGAGTCTTCTTGGACTTTGACAAGAGATGTTCCTCTAGGGTGCTGGTGTCGCAGGCGGGCTAGCGATCGAGTGACATTTTCGCATTGCGCCTTTCGCGCTTTCGGTCTGTGCGGGTGGCGGACCGTTTCTCGTCGCGGTATGCCGCAGCACTCGACCTTTAGAGCAACTGTCGTGTCAATGAGCGGAAGAGCATTGCGGCAAACCGAAGGAAAGCAGATTCAATGCCGCCCAGGTCGGCGCCGTTAGTCAACATGCCACAAGGCATTCTCCACAAGAGGTTTAAGTGCTCGATTCATCGCCGTCTCCTTTGCCCCTGCGGATTGCCGCGTTGCGTTGGGTCATCACCCGTGCGGGGCGGCGTGGCAAGATTGCATCGTTTTGGGAGTGAAAGCCGTTCAATCGCGCTCGCCGCCGCGACCGCATGATCGGAATAGCCGCTAAAGTTGCTACGCCTAGTCTGACGGCAAGTTCACGCGCATGAAAAAAGGCGAAACCCTTTGCCGAGTCTCGCCTCCTGCCCCAGATCATCCGCGCTTGGCGGAATTGTCCCGGCCATCTGCCAGAATCAACGCGTATTCATGCCGATGACCACTCCTGGAGCGAACCTCGGTTCATAAGCCAGCGATTCGATGAACCGCATGGAATGAATCCATTCCATTTGGGTCATCGTGTCGTGCTCTTTGTCCAAGGCACTCCGCATGTCGCGTGCGAACTTTTGAACATGGTCGTACATCGCGCTTCCCACGCCGGAGGCTTCCTCCGAACGATGGGCGAAGATGTCGTCCAATTCGGCGCGATACTTGTCGAACTCCGGGCGTTGCAGCACGACAGGCCAGCGAATTTGGCCCCACGTCGGATCCAGCTCGCTCGATGTCAGTCGTCGCGGGAGCCGCGATTGATCAATTTGGGCAGCTTGCTCCGGCGTCGAACGCGGATGATCGGCAAGCCAATTCTCATTATTGATACGCCGCATCTCATAATAAGACTTTTCGGCGTACACCTGATTGTCGATTGCCTGCCGTTTGGCTTCCTCCAACTGGCGGGCGGCGAGAGCCGTATTGTAATTATACTGGCCCAATCCCTGAACATACGCGCCCTTTCCACTGAGGTAACTTCCGGCGATCGTTCCATAACCGGGAGTTCCTGCCAACGGACTGTAAACGCCGATAGGCCCAGCCATGACTGGAGTTACGCTGACAGCCGTCGTGGTAGCGTGCGCAGAGCCGGGCGTGGTTTGTGCGAATGCCGAACCGCCGATGCCAATCACCGCGAATGATGCCGCCACAGAGAACACGATGCGAGTCTTCATATCAAACCCTCCTGTTAGGCTGTCTGCCACGTTACGTTATTATGGTTTAGACTGATTCCGGATTGACGATGACGAGTCTGGTTGCACGCCGCGTGCCAAACGTGCGTGTTTCAAAATCGGACAATGATTCGCGGGAAACCAACCTTCTACGTCTGTCACTCGCCACGATCGATGCTTACCGAACTGATCGCTCAATTCCGTGAAGCTGAGGCCGAGATCACGCTCGGCGGCGGTCACTCGGCGATCGAGCGTCAGCACGCCAAAGGCCGGCTCACCGCCCGCGAGCGGGTTGAGCGACTGGCGGACCCTGGGACGCCGTTTTTCGAGGTCGGCCTCTGGTCCGGCTGGGGAATGTATCAGGAGTTCGGCGGCGCCCCGGCGGCCGGCGTAATCACCGGGATGGGCACGATCTCCGGACGGCGGCAGATGATCATCGCTAACGATGCCACGGTCAAGGCGGGCGCCTTCTTCCCCGCCACGGCGAAGAAGGTGCTCCGCGCCCAGCGGATCGCAATGCAGAACCGGCTGCCGCTCGTGTATTTAGTGGATTCGGCCGGTGTGTTTCTGCCGCTCCAGGAAGATGTCTTTCCCGATGAAGACGATTTCGGCCGCATCTTCCGCAACAATGCCGTGATCTCCGCGGCGGGACTGGGCCAGATCGCCGCGATCATGGGAAACTGCGTGGCGGGGGGCGGCTATTTGCCGGTCCTCTGCGACACGCTGCTGATGACAGAAGGCTCGGGGCTTTATCTCGCCGGGCCGGCGCTCGTGAAAAGCGCGATTGGGCAGGAAGTGTCGCACGAGGAACTCGGCGGCGCCGAAATGCACGCGCAGGTGAGCGGCACGATCGACTATCGCGATCCAAACGACGAGGCCTGCCTCGAACGTCTGCGCCGCCTGTCGGCCGCCGTTCGCCCGGACGAGCCGAATTCTCCGGCGCCGTTTGCTCGGCTCGCCCCCGTCGAGCCAAAACGACCCGGAAACGATCTCTACAATTTGGTGAGCGACAATCCGCGCGACGAATACGAAATCCGCGACGTGCTGGATTGCCTCGTCGATGCCAATACTTTTGACGAATACAAGGCCGAGTTTGGCCAGACGCTCGTCTGCGGCACGGCTCGGCTCGGCGGATTTCCAATCGGCATTGTGGCCAATCAGCATCATCGCGTCCGGCCGGCCGACGGGCCGCTGCAATTTGGCGGTGTGCTGTATGTCGATAGCGCCGACAAAGCGGCCCGGTTCGTCATGGACTGCAATCAGAATTGGCTGCCGCTCGTGTTCCTGCAAGACGTCAACGGCTTCATGGTCGGCCGCGAT
>DASZFO010000290.1 GCA_035939775.1 Pirellulales bacterium
GCTGATCGGGCCGAAGATGGCCCGCGAACTGTTGCAGAAATTCGGCACGCTGGAAGACCTCTATGCTCGAATCGACGAAGTTGCTGGTGGCAAGCGGCGCGACAATCTTCTGCTGGGCCGCGAGCAAGCGTTCTTGAGCCGAGAACTGGCCCGCTTGAACGCTGAAACGCCCGTGGCCATCGATTGGGAGCGCGGGCGGGCAGGCGGATTCGATCCGGCCAAGGCCGCGGACATGTTCATGGCGTTCGGTTTCCACAGCCTGACCGAGAAGATGCGGAGCCGCGTGCCTCCGACGCGCGCTATTTGGAAGGTCGACTACCAAACGATCGACACGCTAGAGAAGCTCGATCAGCTTGTCGCCGAAATGAGCCGCCAGCCGAACATTTCGTTCGACACCGAAACGACCAGCATCTCTCCACGCTGGGCGGAGATCGTCGGCTGTTCGTTTTCCTGGAACGACGGGCAGGGATACTACTTGCCATTCCGAGCGCCGGCCGGCGCGGTCCGGCTCGATCCCGAGCGGGCGCTCGCTGTGCTCCGGCCCGTGCTCGAGAACGACCAGATTCGCAAGATCGGCCAGAACCTTAAATACGACATGATCGTGCTCCGCTCGGCCGGAATCGATTTGGCGGGCGTCGATTTCGACACGATGGTCGCCAGCTACCTCTTGGATGCCGGCGAGCGGAACCACAATCTCGACGAACTGGCAGCCCGCTATCTCAATCACAGCACCACGACCATCGACGAACTGATCGGCACGGGCAAGCAGCAAAAGCGAATGGATGAGGTGCCGATCCCATTGATCACGCACTACGCGGTCGAGGACGCCGATGTAGTCTGGCGCTTGCGGCCGATGCTGGCCAAGCGACTGGAAGAGCTGCAACTCGATCGTCTGTTTCGCGACGTGGAAATCCCGCTGATCGAGGTCTTGGTCGAGCTGGAATACAACGGGATCAAGGTCGATGTCGCGCGATTGCAAGAACTGAGCCGGCAATATGGCGAGCGACTCGTCGTGCTCGAAAAGGAAATCTACGAACTGGCCGGGCGGCAGTTCAACATCGGCTCACCCAAGCAATTGCAGGAGGTGCTATTCGATGAGCAAAAGCTGCCGAAGCTGAGGAAGACCAAAACCGGCGCGAGCACCGATGCCGATGTGCTCGAAGAGCTGGCCCGATTGCATCCATTGCCGGCCAAGATCATCGAATATCGCCAATATGCCAAGCTGAAAGGCACGTACGTCGATGCGTTGCCGCAGATGGTCCATCCGACCACCGGGCGCGTGCATGCCTCGTTCAATCAATCAGTCGCCGCGACCGGCCGGCTCAGCTCGAGCGATCCCAATCTACAAAACATCCCGATCCGAACCGATTCGGGGCGCGAAATCCGCTCGGCGTTTTTACCGGGGCACGACGGTTGGCGGCTGGTGGCGGCCGATTATTCGCAATTCGAGCTGCGCTTGCTGGCCCATTTTTCTCAGGACGCCACGCTGTGCGAGGCCTTCGCCCGCGACGAAGACATTCACGCCCGCGTGGCGAGCCAGGTGTACAACGTGCCGCTGGCGGATGTAACCTCCGACATGCGCCGCGTAGCGAAGGCGGTCAACTTCGGCGTGATTTACGGCCAAAGCGCCTTCGGTCTATCCAAAATGCTTGGAATCGATCAGACTCAAGCCGCGCAGTTCATCCGAGCGTACTTCGCCGGCTATCCGGGCGTCAGCGAGTTCATCGAACGAACGATCGCCGAGTGCCGCCAGAATGGTTTCGTGACGACCATTTTGGGACGGCGGCGGATCATTCGCGGAATGGGAGACGCGGAGAAGGCGATTGGCCCCGACCGCGCCGAGAATGAGTCGCTCTTTGCCGTGGCCGACGCTGCCAGCGTCGGCGCAGACCTACCTGATGCGCCCCGTCGGTCAGAAGACAGATCCGCTCCTCAGCGCGGCGAAGGCGCGCTGCGTCAACGGAGCCTCGCCGAGAGAACTGCGATCAACACGGTCGTGCAAGGTTCCGAAGCCGACCTAATCAAGCTGGCAATGATCAACATTTACCACCGGATGCGAGCCGAACACCTTGCATCAAGAATGCTGCTTCAAAATCACGACGAATTGATATTTGAGGCGCCGCCGGAGGAAATCGACCTCATGGTTCAACTCGCGAAGGAGGAAATGTCCGGCGTCTGGCCATTGTCGGTGTCGCTTAAAGTGGACGTGAAGACCGGTTCCAATTGGGCAGATTGCGAACCTTGGGCATGACATGGCCGCTCAATCGGTCCACGGACGGTTTGCCCAAGCTGATGGCTCCGATTGCGCGAAAAACATGCGAACGTAAATACATCTTTACAGGTCGATTGCGATAATAGTCCGGAACCAGCCATGCAGATTATCGGGCTCCTCGGCGGCGTCGCCAGCGGTAAGAGTTTCGTGGCCAAGCGATTCGAACTTTTTGGGGCGAAAGTGCTCGATGCCGATCGAATCGGCCATGAAGTTCTGTTATTGCCTGAGGTTCGGGACGGAATTCGCAACCATTTTGGCGACAAGGTGTTCGGTGAAAACGGCCAGGTGGATCGAAAGGCCCTTGGCCGGATTGTATTTGGCCCGCCGCCGGATGGCGCGCGTGAGCTGTTGGTTCTAGAACAGTTGACCCACCCGGAAATTCGCCGCCGGCTTCGTGGGGAGGCCGATCGGATGGCGGCTGATGGCGTGCCGGCTGCCATTTTAGACGCCCCAGTCATGTTGAAATCCGGTTGGGACAAGATTTGCAGTAGGATGGTTTATGTCGACGCGCCCGAGGAAGTGCGGCGCGAGCGAGCGTTGTCACGAGGTTGGACGACGGAGGAATTCGAGGCTCGCGAGGCCGCCCAGGAAAGTTTGGAGGTCAAACGGCGGCGCGCCGATTTTGTGATAGATAACTCCGCATCGGCGGAGTATACTCAATCGCAGATTGAGCGGTTTTGGCACTCCCTTGTCGGCTGACTCCTGCCCATCGACGGTTCCCAACCGTTTGCCAAGTCCGCTGGATCTGCTGCCGATGTCGAACACCCTGCTCGCGGCAGCACCGTTTGGCAAAAGCTGCACTCATCCCAATCGGTTCGATTCCACCCGCCATATTCGTATTGCAATTCGCGTTGGATCGCCGGCAGAATGTCGGCAACCTATCCTATCCGTTCGTCCCTTGAACGGAACGATCGAAATCAATCCCGTCACCCACCGCTGGTGCCGTTCGCGCACCGGCAAACGTCTTCCTTTTCCATGATTTCCAGAAAGTTCGATTATGTCCGAGATTCGAGGCACAAAAGTTCGCAGATCGACTGCGCAAATCGTTGACGACCGTTCGCCGGTCGATGAATCCGATTTGGATGAGCCGCTGTCGCTGGCCGAAGAATTGGCCGAGGAGGCCGAGCACGGAATCAGTCGCGACGAAACCCACGAGCGGTATGAGCAGATCAAGCAGGGCGACATCCACATCGCCGAATTGCAGCGGATGTCGATGCCGCAGCTCATCGAGCAGGCCCGCTCCGAGAACCTCACAGACATCACGGGGATCAAGAAGCAGGATTTGATTTTCAAAATCCTCAAGGAGCGCGTGAAGCTGAACGGCCTGATGTTCGGCGAAGGGACGCTGGAGATATTGCCCGACGGTTTCGGCTTTCTCCGAAGCCCCGACTATCACTATCTGTCTTGCCCGGACGACATCTACGTCTCGCCGAGCCAAATTCGCCGTTTCGGCCTGCGGACCGGGGCGACGGTGTCGGGCCAAATTCGTCCGCCGAAGGAGAACGAGCGCTATTTCGCTCTGCTGCGAGTCGAAGCGATCAACTACCAAGACCCCAACCAGCTCACGGAAAAGGTGTTCTTCGACGACCTCACGCCGCTGCATCCGGACAAGCGGATCGTGCTCGAAACCACTCCGGACGAGATCAACATGCGGGTGGTCGATCTGATCGTGCCGATCGGCTTCGGCCAGCGCGGGCTGATCGTTAGCCCGCCGCGGGCCGGCAAGACGATCCTGCTCCAGAAGATGGCTAAAAGCGTGATCACGAACTATCCCGAGAGCTATGTGATCATGCTCCTGATCGACGAGCGTCCTGAAGAAGTGACCGACATGGAGCGACAGGTGAAGGGACGGAATTGCGAGGTAATCAGCTCGACGTTCGACGAGCCGGCCTCGCGGCACCTCCAAGTGTCGGAGATGGTCATCGAGAAGGCCAAGCGGATGGTCGAATATGGCTACGACGTGGTGATTTTTCTCGACTCCATCACGCGACTGGCCCGGGCATGGAATTCGGAATGCCCCGATTCGGGCAAGATTCTCTCCGGCGGCGTCGATGCCAATGCATTGCAGCGGCCGAAGCGGTTTTTCGGCTCCGCCCGCAAGGTGGAAGAAGGCGGATCCCTGACCATCATCGCCACCGCCCTGATCGAGACCGGGAGCAAGATGGACACGGTGATCTTCGAGGAATTCAAAGGGACGGGCAATCTGGAAATCGTGCTCGATCGGCAGTTGGTCGATAAGCGGATTTGGCCGGCGATCGATATCAACGCCAGCGGCACCCGCCGCGAAGAGATGTTGCTCGATCCCGAGGAATATCGCCGCATTTGCCTGCTGCGGCGGGTGCTGAGCGAGTGCAATGCGCCCGACGCGATGGAGCGCTTAGTCACGCGGCTGCAAAAGACGAAGACCAACGCGGAATTCTTGATGAACATGAAGTCGTAGTGGTACGTTGGACTGTCGGAAATCGAGAGTCGATCGTTAGCCGGTTCGCTTGTCTTCGACCCTGAGGCTCAGATCGAAGGGCGAACCGAAGTCGGCAGCAGTCGAGCGTCTGGGGGGCAGGTTATGCCGCGTGATTTTCGAGGATCGCTCGCCGCGTCACCGGGCCGTTGGGCCATTGTCGTCTCCCGGTATAATGAGTCGATCACCGCGAAGTTGGTTGGCGGAGCGCTCGCGACGCTCACGGCGGCCGGAGTGCCCGACGAAACGATCGACGTGGCGTGGGTCCCCGGCGCGTTCGAGCTGCCATTGGTCGCCGACCGTTTGGCGCATAGCGGTGAGTATGTGGCCGTGCTGGCGCTCGGCGCCGTGATCCGCGGCGAGACGACCCACGATCAGCACATCAATCGGGCGGTGAGCATCGGGCTGATGGAGGCGGGCCAGCACTCGGGAGTGCCCGTTTTGTTCGGCGTGCTTACTTGCGATTCGCTCGAACAGGCCATCCATCGCTCGGGCGGCAACGTAGGAAATAAAGGAACGGAATGCGCCGAATCCGCCCTGGAAATGGTAAGCTTGCTCCGGCAGTTGCCATGAACGCGACCGCGGCGGCCGGCGCCTCGTTCCCAGGCACTGCCTGGGCACGAGCGGTCTTTCCTTCATCCTTCATCCGTCATCCTTGAATCATGTCGCGCCGTAGCCGAGCACGAGAGGTCGTTCTCCAAGTCCTGTATCAGGACGACGTCAATCCGGGCGTCGACTCGCAGGTGACCGAGGAGTTTCTCCGCGCGCGGCTGCGGTCGGACGAGCTGGTCGATTTCGCCCGTTCGCTCGTGGCCGGTGTTCGCCGCAATCGCGAGGAATTAGATATGCTGTTGGCGAAAACGGCCGATCATTGGAGCCTGGAGCGGATGGCGGCGACCGATCGCAACGTGCTGCGGCTGGGGACGTATGAAATCCTCTACACCGAAACGCCCGACCGCGTGGCAATCAACGAAGCCGTCGAGTTGGCCAAACGGTTCGGCATCGCCCACTCGGCGCAATTCGTCAACGGGATTCTCGATAAGTTCCTCGAAGGGCACGCCAAGCAATGAGTTGATCCAACTCGCGACGCTGGCAGCGTCGCCCACGTGGCCGACGCTGCCAGCGTCGGCAAAGCCGCAATATATAAGCTCACTTAGGGTCCAACCTCTCATGGGATTATTCGACAAATTCAAGTCTGGATTGAAGAAGACCAGGCAGCTCCTTGGAACGGATATCCGCGATCTTTTCAAGAAAGAAGGAGAACTTGTCGACGAGGAGTTCCTCGATAAATTACGGCCCGGGCTGCTCCACACCGACATGGGACCCCAGGCAGCCGAAGAAATCCTTACCGAAATCCGCACGACCTATCGTGGTCGCGTCATCCACCGCGGCGAAGCGATCGACGCGATCAAGAAGAAACTCAAGCAACTAATGGCCCAGGATTGCGACGGCGTTCGCTTTGCGGCCCAGGGACCGACTGTAATCATGGTCGTCGGCGTGAACGGATCTGGAAAAACCACGTCGATTGCGAAGCTGGCTTACCTGTTCATTTCGCAAGGCAAAAAGGTCGTGCTCGGCGCGGGCGACACATTCCGCGCCGCGGCCGTCGAGCAGCTCACGATCTGGGCCGGACGGCTCGGCGCCGAGATCATCAAAGGCGATTCGGGGAGCGACCCGGCCAGCGTCGCCCACCGGGCCGTCAGCATGGCCGTCGAAATGAGTGCCGACGTGTGCATCATCGACACGGCCGGGCGATTGCAAACGCAACAGAATCTAATGAATGAGTTGACCAAGATCGCCCGCGTCATTGGAAAGAAAATTCCCGATGCCCCGCACGAAGTGCTGCTGGTCCTCGACGCGACGGCCGGGCAAAACGGCATCAGCCAGGCCCGCGGGTTCGCTCAGGCGGTGAAATGCACGGGCATCGTGCTGGCCAAGATCGACGGGACGGCCAAGGGAGGCGTGATCGTGCCGATCCGGCAGCAATTCGGATTGCCAGTGAAATACGTCGGCGTTGGCGAGAAGGCCGAGGATCTAGCGCTGTTCGAGCCCGACGCGTTCGTGGACGCGCTGTTTGCCGGACTGGAAGAATCGGACGCGGCGTAAGAGTCGTCCTGCGGCGAAAATCCCGCCACGCCGGCAAAGTCTGCCATCCCGCGCAAGCGGACATTCTTCGCGACCGGCAGCCGTTTGCCAGTCGATGGCGCCAGGCGTGCCCGACGTTCCGCATACGCCATGAATTGCGTGAATTCCCTCGGCGCTGGGTGCCGATAGCTAAACTTGCCTGCGGTTCTACCGTGTTTGGCCTACCAATTTCGACAACGTAGCAGACCTTGCCGCCCCTGACGAGCGATCGGCCGAGCGCCTCTGGCTCGGGCATCGGCGCGTTTGCGGCTGCAGGCGGCGTTGTCGCCCACCTTATTGCAACGGGTGATGCAGCGCAGATGCGCCTTGTGGAGGCGCGTTCGCTGCCGCACCTCAAAGGAGTGACCGATGACCAAGTTCATCAAGATGGCGATGGTTGTTGTCATTGCCGGCGGAACGGCCGCACAAGCCCGTGCTCAGTCGAATCCAATTCGCTACGGTGCGGTGACGCGCACGGCGTTCGACAATGCCGAATACTATGCCGACGACAGTGGCAAGTCGCCGAGCGACAAGGCCCCGACGCCGCCCGCGACCGAGCCGGCCCCCGCCGCTGCTCCGGCACCCGCCGCCGCGGCAGCCCCGGCAGCCGATGCCGCCGCCAGCGGCGGCGACGATTGCTGCAAGCTCACCTGCCCCGATCAAACCGTCAAGCACTTGTTCGAGAACAATTGCTGGCTCAAGTGCCATGATGTCGCGGTCACGGGCTGGCTCGAGGCCGGCTACGCCACGCACGACGGCCAGCG
>DASZFO010000291.1 GCA_035939775.1 Pirellulales bacterium
CCATGACCGCAAGAAACCCGCATTCCCATCGCTCAACTCCCCCGAAACGCCAGCTCATGAATAATCTGGGCTAAATGACTTCTTTCCAGCCAGGACTTCCGAAATCCCACTCTTGGCGAGCCCGGTGTCTTTGTGAATCTGCCCTTGCCATCTACCGATTTCCGCCGCGTCGTCGGAAGCGCTGAATGCCCCGCCATCCGATCACCGCACGTCGGAATCGAACACGCGGACTTTCTTCCAGGTCGCCTTGTTCTCTTCGATGAATTTGAGATGTCGCGGGGCGGATTGATAGGCGTCGTGGGCCGCGCGGCTCTCGAATACCACGTGCAACGCCACGTCGAAGTCGCGGTCGTTCACGTCCCGCTGGAGATCCGGGTTCGGCGTGCCGACGGAAAAATAGACCTCGCCCGGATGATCGGTCAGATGCGTCTTGCAGGCCTCGACGAGTTTTCGGCGATTCTCCGGCGTGGAATCGTTCAGCGCAAAGAACACGATGTGGGCCAACTGCGCTTCCCTGACTTTCGGCTCTGCCGCCATCGGGCGATTCTCCTTAAGAGCCCCTCAGAAAACCGCCTGGGAGAACGGGACAGTCCCCGGCGGTTTTCCGAGGGGTTCTATACCTTCGCAACGGGTTCCGTACCGGTCGGCTTGGCTGCGTCGTCGTGCGCCTTGCCGTTGGTTTCGGCGCGGTTCTTGTATGCCGACGGGCCGATGAGTTCCTCGATTTCCGCGTCGTCGAGCACTTCCTTTTCTTCCAAGGCGTGCGCGACCGCGTCAAGCTTCTCGCGACGCTCCGCCAAGAGCTGTTGGGCCTGATCGGCGGCCTCGTGGAGAATGCGAGAAACCTCTTCGTCGATGACCTGGGCCGTGTGTTCGCTAAACTCGCGCTGTTCGTAGATTTCGCGGCCGAGGAACGGATGCTCCTCGCTGGTGCGATAAGCCACTGGGCCGAGCCGCTCGCTCATGCCCCAATGGGCCACCATTCTCCGAGTTAGCTTGGTCACTTGAGCTAAATCGTTTTCAGCTCCGGCCGAATACTCGCCGAACACGAGTTTCTCCGCGGCCCGGCCGCCGAGCGTGAAGATCAATCGGCTCCGCAGCTCGGATTCATTGATATTCAGCCGATCTTCTTCCGGCAAGAGCTGAGTGACGCCCAGCGCGCGGCCGCGCGGGACGATGGTCACTTTGTGTAGTCGATCGATGCCCGGCAAAATCCAGGCGAGCAGGGCGTGCCCCGCTTCGTGATAAGCCGTCATCGTTTTCTCTTTGCCCGTGAGCACCTCGTCGCGTTTAGAACCCATCAGTACCTTGTCGCGGGCGTATTCAAAGTCGTCCATGGTGACCTTGTCCTTGCCGCAACGGGTGGCCCAAAGGGCCGCCTCGTTGACCAGATTGCGGATGTCGGCGCCCGTGAGCCCAACGGTGCCGCTCGCCAGCCGCTCGAGATCGACATCATCCGCCAGCGGGACGCCGCGGACGTGGACCTTGAAAATGGCGACTCGCCCCTTTTGCGTCGGTCGATCGACGGTGATATGCCGGTCGAACCTGCCCGGCCGAAGCAATGCCGGATCGAGCACGTCGGGGCGGTTCGTGGCCGCCAGCACGATCACCGATTCATTCTGGCTGAAGCCGTCCATCTCGCTCAGGATTTGATTCAGCGTCTGCTCGCGCTCGTCGTGACCGCCGCCCAGCCCCGCTCCGCGATGCCGGCCGACGGCGTCGATCTCGTCGATAAACAGGATCGCTGGAGCGGCATCTTTCGCCGTTTTGAACATATCGCGGACTCGACTCGCGCCAACTCCAACGAACATCTGAATGAATTCCGATCCGCTGATCGAGAAAAACGGCACGCCCGCTTCCCCGGCCACTGCCCGCGCTAAGAGCGTCTTGCCCGTGCCCGGCGGTCCCATCAAGAGAATCCCCTTGGGAACTCGGCCGCCGAGCCGTTGGAACTTCTCCGGGTTTTTCAAGAATTCGACCACTTCCTCCAAATCGTGCTTGACCCCTTCCAGGCCGGCGACGTCGGCGAAAGTGATCGGCCGCCGCATGGTCTCGTAGCGTTTAGCCGGGCTCTTGCTGAACCCCGAAAGGATTCCGCCCCCGAGGAATTGGTCACGCGTGCGGCGGATGAGGAACCACCACAGGCCGATGATCAACAACAGCGGCAGTCCCCAGATCAAGAACATATACCAGATCGAATTCTCCGACCCCAAGCGGGCGCTGACG
The DNA here is from genome assembly GCA_035939775.1 of Pirellulales bacterium. Lineage (NCBI taxonomy): Bacteria > Pseudomonadati > Planctomycetota > Planctomycetia > Pirellulales > Pirellulales bacterium. Next base: position 2,227 of record DASZFO010000291.1, read on the forward strand.
ATGACTTGCTTCCTGTCCATTTCTTTGCGAACTTCGTCGATGGTGACGTCCGACGGCGGCAGCGTCACCTTGAACTCCTGATGCAAATGTTCCGGCGGCGCCTTTGTGGCAGACTCCGCCTCCTCGGCGTCGGGTTGTTTCGGGGCGACGGGAGCAACCTTAAACTTCCCCAACAACTGTTGTTGCGAGAACTCCGCCTCGCCGATGTTGTTCTTTTCGAGTTGATCGTGAAAGAAGCTATAGGTGATTTCGGAGCGTCCACCCCCCTCGTGGCTGAAATAAACGAGCGCCACGATCGCGAACATGATCACCATGAACCAAGCCGTTGAAACGCTCATCCGTGGCCGCGGCACGGTGGGGCGGCCCGATGGACCTTTGCCGGCGACGGGCGGCTCGTCGGAGGGAGGCAGTCCGTTGCTGGGAACTGGATTGTCCATGAAAAGCCTTTACTTGAGTGGATTCGACCGCATGCGCCACGCCAATAGATCAACACAACCATAGATTGCGACCCGCCGAGCCGCATCACCTGGTGGCCATTTTGCCAGTCCGGCAAGCCGTCTGCGAGCGTGGTCGAGCGATAGAGGTGGTGCGATCTATCCGCTCCGCCTAAACGGCGACTGGCGGCCCCAAGCATTATTACGCCGCACGGCATTCGGGCGACCAGAAATTGTATCCAAGTGCCCCAAGTTTTTCGACGGTCGTTGACGCCGCGCTACCGCGAAAAGCCGGATTTAGCGCCCATTTTACCGGCGTCGCAAGCAAAAGCGCGTCTACTTCTCGGCAGGGGCCCCGTTAGAAGTGGACACGATTTGGCCGCCGAGCCATTCGATTTCCTTCTCCTTTTCGCCGGTTTTGTTCCAGCGGACTTCCTTGCCGTTGAGCTGGTCGTTCTTGAAATGCTGGACACGTTTGATCTGGCCATTGTCGTACCAGTCGGTCTGTTCGCCTTCGCGCTTGCCGTCCACGTAGTGCTGCTCGGCGCCCTTTTTTCCGTCGGCATAATAATGGATCCAGACACCGCTCGGGAGTCCGGCCTTGTAATCCCACTGGTCCGCCGGCAGCTTGCCGAGTTTATCGTATGCGATCCATCGGCCGTCGCGCTTGTTGTCGCGATAGCTCTCTTCGGCCTTCAGCGTGCCGTCGTCGTGGTAGATCTTCCACGATCCTTCGAGCTTGCCATTCAAATAGTTTTCAGTTCGGCACAGCTTGCCGTTGTCGTACCAGACCTTCCAAGGTCCCTGTTTCAATCCGTCAACATATTCTCCTTCCAAAGACTTCTGGCCGTTGGGATACCATTCGATATACGGACCGTCGGCCACCGTGCTATTGTCGCTAAACAGCTTGACGCGCCGCCGGACGCGGGGCGGCTTGAACGCGTTCTCTTTATCGTCGGCCGGTTTGTCCGCCACGTCCCATTGGGACGTCAGATCCTGGTATCGCACGAATTTCTTCGGGGGGGCCTTTTCGTCGGTGATCTTCGACACGATTGCCGCCGCTTCCTCGTCCGAGATGTCGGAGCTGATGTCCGCGTTCTTCGTCGGGTTGCTCGCGGACTTTGAGTCGGAACTCTCCGCCGCCGATTGTGTGGTCGTGGCGGATCCTTGTCGATTGCACCCCACGGAAAACACCACGATGACTCCGCAGCCAATCAATAACGCTAGGAACGCGCCGGCAAAAGAATAACGCTGCTCACGTGATCCCGCCATAGAACGCTTTCTCTCCATTTTTTGCTGAAACCTCTGTGCCAATTGATCGTTCATTTCCTGAGTATCGCACGCCCAGCCACATTCGTCTACGATACCGTGTCTATTGGTGGAAAGAATCCGGCTTTGCATTGGAGTATTCGCGCGGAATGTCGGGTTTAGCAAGCTTGAATCCCGCGCCTCCTAACCCTGGTCGCCGCGGAGTCGTCGCGGTCGTTGGCCATCAGGGCCGGTTGCTGGTGATTCGTCGGTCGAGCCACGTGGTGGCCCCCAGGGCCATTTGCTTTCCGGGCGGCGGAATCGACGCCGGCGAGTCCGAGCGTGAGGCCCTCGTGCGCGAAATCCGCGAGGAATTGGAGGCGCCGATCGAGCCGGTGCGACCGGTTTGGCGGAGCGTCACGACGTGGGAAGTCGAACTAGCATGGTGGCAGGCGCGGCTCGACATCGCACTGCCGCTGCGTCCTAATCCAGCCGAGGTCGAATCGGTCCATTGGCTAACGCCCGATGAACTTTTGGAGCATCCCGACCTGCTTACAAGCAATCGTGAGTTCCTGCATGCGCTGCGTCGCGGCGAGATCGTGCTCGACTGAGACTCGCGGCCACCTGCCGTGAGGGCACTATTTGCCGTTCTGATCGCCCGAAGTCGGATCGACGAACTGGCGATTGAACGCCTCGGCGTCGAACGGATCGATGCCATCCTTTGCGGGCGTATCAGAATTCACGCCGGCCTGAGGTGTTTGTGGAAACGGCGGCGGGCGATCCTTCCCGGCCGCGTCTGAATCGCGTCGCGCAGTGATGGCCTTGGAAACCCGATTTCGATAGGAAGGCTTGGCCGGTCGCGCATCGCTCTCGCAAGCGCCGGCGGAGAGACTGCCGCTCGCTTGGTTCAGGTTCTTGGCCGATTGCCCGCCGATGCCGACCGTGGCGGGTTGGTCGGTTGGATCGGGTGTGCCGGGGGCCTTTTGCGTCACCAGCGCGATCCAACTAGCCAACTGCCGGTATTTCACCGTTTGCGGATCGAAGATCGCCGAGCCGGCGGACCCATGCGGCCGGCTAGCGGCCGAAAGCAAGCGGCTCTGCTGTGGATTCTGATAGTCGAGCATCTGGACCGTGCTCTGCAAGTTCCGCTGCGTCAGGCGGCGAGTTCCGATCCGATCGCTCGGAATGCGGAGGATGATGTAGCTCGATTTCGAGCCTGGGCCGTGACAGCCCGAGGTGGCGCAGCCATTCATCAATAGCGGCTGGATCGTGGCCGTGAATGCTTCGACGGTTCCCTGCGGCATGCCGCGGACCAGGCGATCCAGATCTTCGTTGGTCACTTGTTGAATCGTGGCGACCTTCTCGGCAGGCGCCGGCGGCGGGGTTTCGAGCATCTGCCGTAGACGCCGATCGAGAAACTCGTTGCGCGGATTGTGCGGATCGAGGGCCATCGCGGCGCTGATTTCCTTCGCGGCGTAGCCAGGCAGCGCTTGGTGCAAGCACCAATCGGCGAGGTCGAGATGATCGTCGGCCCGGCCGAGCGCCAGCCGATTGCGCTTGAAGTTGTAGGCTTCGTCAAGATTGTGGCAGACCAGCTCCGCATCCGAGAGTCGGACGCGCAATTCGCCGTCGGCCAGCACGACGCGATAATAGCCTTCATCGCGCGCGATCCGGCCGCCTAGTACTTCGCCATTGCGCAGCACGAGCAACTCCTGTTGCGAAGCGGGTTGCGGCGGCTCTTCAGCCCACACCGCAGCCAGCCAACAGGAAATCGAGGCGGCCACCAGGGAAATTCGCGCGAAACGGCGAGACATGACGGGCGGGACGATAGGGAACGGCGGCGGACGCGTCAAGACCACCTCACGCCCCTCGCCACCAGCAGCCCGGCAGGTTAACATTGACAGATTGCCCATTCCTCAACGAGTTCCGTCTCATGGCCAGGCGTTCCACCGAGCCGACCGCGCTCGATTTGATCCGCAAGCAGATTCGCGCCGTCGGTTTACGCGCGACCGCGGCTCGGATTTCGGTGATGCGGGAACTTATCGCTGCGACCAGCCCTCTAAGCCATGCCCAAGTTGCCGATCTTCTGGCTTCCGAGAGTTTTGACAGGGCCACCATCTATCGCAACCTGGTCGAGCTGACCGAGGCGGGGATCTTGGCCAGGATTGAGTTGGGCGATCACGTCTGGCGATTCGAATTGCGGCGATCCAGCGGCGAAGTGTCCGGCGAACATCCGCATTTCGTCTGCGTCGATTGCGGCGAGGTCTCGTGCTTGCCCAGCGGCAGCGTCAGCGTCAAACAAGTTCCCGCAGCCAAGAAGAGCGTGATCCGCGAGGTCACCGAGGTCCTGCTCAAAGGCCACTGCGGGCACTGCGAGTGAGACGCAACTCACGTCCGATGTCGAACCGCCAAGACACCAAGAGCGCCAAGTTGTAAAATCGCGTTCACGATTTCTTCCTTGGATTCACGCCGATTTCAGAGCGGGTTTTTCACGCTTCGATGAGATACAACCCGGCGAAGATTTTCGGATCGATCAACGCGCCGGCCGCGGCCCGCTCGCGGAGCCACTGGTCGAGCCCATCGAGCGGCGGCTCGTGAACGATGATCTTCTCATGCGGATCGCCGCCTCCTTCGTGAATCTTTTTTAGCCCGGTTGCCGCAAAGAACGTGACGACTTCGTTCGAGAGCCCTGCCGAAGTCGGGCCGGCGAGCATCAGCCGCATTTCGGCTGCTTCATAGCCGGTTTCTTCAAGCAACTCGCGGCGAGCGGTCTCAGCCAGCGATTCTTCCGTCTCGGCAATCACATCGCCGGCCAAACCAGCCGGCAACTCGATGACCGGAGCGCCAAGCGGAATCCGAAACTGCTCGACGAGCACCAGCCGCCGCTGGGCGGTGATCGCCACGATCGCCACCGCGCCGGTTGCGGTGGTCCGCTCGGCATACTCCCAATGCCCGCGGGCGACGAGCCGCAGATACTTGCCTTCAGCCAGAACAGTCGGCGGCGGGAGATCGTTCATCGGGCGAGCGGAAAGTCAAAAGTCGGAGGTCGGAGGCCAGACGTCGGATATTGGAGGTCGGACGCCGGAAGACGACCGTTAGCCGGTTCGCTTGCGAACCGGGGCCCCGGCATGGCCACTGGCCACAACCAAATGGGTTTTTCTTAAAACCGTCGGCTTTTTTCAATCTGCATGCTTCGTCGGCGTGAGCGTCACCGACCGCAAGTCCATCACGGCAACGCCCGGCTTGTCAATCGCCCGGACGGATAACGTGTAGTTGCCCGGCTTGTCGATCTTCACGGCGCCGACGTTTCGGAGGCGAAAGTTGTGAAAGCTGCCCGTGTCTGGAACTTTATCGCTCAGCTTCTGATCGGCCATCTCGACCGTGAAATGACTCCCGCCGCTCCCCGCGCCGCAGCCCATGTACATCTCGACGCTGAACGTGCCCGGTTGATTCATCTCCAGCTCCCAGCTCACCCAATCGGTCTGTTTGCTCCAGTAGCCGATCGTGTTCTTGTCGGGCTCGTACCGGACCGTCGTCCCGTGGATCACGACATCGCGAGCTTCGAGCAGCACGACGCCTTTGTCGGATTGCTTGATGCGCTTCGGCTCGGCGGCCGGCTCGGATTGAGATTTGTGCGGGTCCACCCTTTGGGGGTCCGATTTCGGCGCGTCGCTCGGCTCGCCGCCGCGGAGGGGAAGCCCGACCGCAAGCATCACGGGAATCGCGAGACGAGACAAACAATGCACGTGATTTCGGCCGCGATCGTATTTCATAGCGAGTCCATAGGACGTGGATCGGGTTCAATCGCCGTGGATCTGACGCAATCGCGGGGAGATTCGCAGGAGGAGTTGTACGCGCTCGAATTCTGTGAGCCAATCTTGCGTCACGCCGTCGAGCAGCGAGCGATCTGGCGGGACGAGTCCGGTCGGGCAGGATGGTCCGAGTTGATCGATGGCCAATTGGCGATATTTTGAAATCGTGCCGTCACCGTACCAGCCCACCTGCTGACCGTCTTCGCTCAAGAACACGACTATCGGCACGCGCGCCCCGCCGCAGATCGTCAACTCGGCCGCGAGATCGGGATTAGCGTCGCGGTCGAAATAACGGACCTGGATCGTGCTCGTCTCGCGGGCGAACTGGTCGAACATCGGGCATTGGTTGACGCAATCGCCGCACCAAGCGCCGGCGAGACAGATGATCTTCATCTGGCGTTTGAAGCTGCCGAGCAATTGCCGCTGCGCATCAGTCAAATGCACGGCATCATGCACCGCCGCCCAGCGACGGCGATGTTCGTCGCTGCCGTATTTGCCTAGGAATTCAGCGTAAGGCAGGCCGTGATCGAATTTGGCGGCGTAGTCGAACACGGCGTTTTAGATGTCGGGGTTCGGAACGGCACGGATTGAAAATGGCACAGGTTCGGAACGGCATCTGCCGCGGCGGATGCCCACAGTCGCCGTCGCCGACTGTCGGGAACGCCCCTCTGCGGCGTTCAGCGACGGCACGGAGATAAGGATCGGCCGAACAACCATCCTCCGGTTCGCAAGCGAACCAGCTAACGACCGTCCACTGGCTTGCGATCCCCGACTTCCGACTTCAGACCTCCGACCTCAGACTTCCGACCTCCGACCTCCGGCTTCTTCAGCGCGGCAATCTCTTCCCGCAGCGATTGGACGAGCTTGTCAGTTGCCGACTGCGACTGATCGCGGATTGAGAGTTCGGTCTGCAATTTTTGAATCACTTTCTCGAATCCGTTGATTTGGATTCGCAGCATTTCGACTTCGTCGGTCGGGGGGCGGCGCGAACGGATCGGCGCGTCGATGCCGACCTCTTCGACCCCTTGGCTATTGCGGACCGTGATCTGGTTCGGACCCTGGTTGGAAACCCGCAACTGCGGGCCGACCTGAATCTGTCGCCGATCAGCCTCCAGGGCGCCTACCGGTGGGCCGCCGGCGACATCGAGAGTCAGCTCGACCTGTCGCTGCTTGCCGCCGCGGTCAATCAGCAGCGTCATTTTGTCCCCAGGCTGCTTCGTCATGATTCGATTGACGGCCTGATAGGCACTTCGGATTCTCCGGCCATCGGCTTCAAGAATTAGATCGCCTTTCTTAATGCCTGCGCGAGCGGCCGGGCCGTCCTGAACGCGATCGACTTGGACCGTCCCCTCTTGCTCGGCCGGGCCCAAAGTGAAGCCAACTGCCGGGCGGCGGCGCTTCAATTCGATCAACTCCCCGTCCTTTTCCGCTTCAAGCAAACGTTTGACGTGCGACATCGGCACCGCGTACGTCCAACCGGGCCGTTCGCTCGGGGCAGTGTTCGCGGCGACAATCCCGATCAGATGCGCATCGCGATCGACCACCGCTGCGCCGCTAGAGGTTTCTGTCGTTCGCAAATCACATTGCAACAACGGCGGCAGATCGACGACCGGCAGCGTCCGATCGGCGCCGCCGAGAATCCCGGCGGAGACGGCGGGCCGCTCGATCCCAGCCGCCGCCGCCGTCAGTACCGTCGCGCCGATTTTCGGCAGGTCCCTGGCGATTTCCAAGCCAGGCAGTTCGGCCGCGTCGATCTTCAGCAGGAGCAGGCCCGAGTAATGGTCCCAAACGCGAAGTTTCGCCTCGGCCTGGTCCCCTGTCGGCAACGTGACGCGGAATCGCGCCGCCAATGGTTCGCGATCACCGCCGAACGTGACGAGCCGGCCCTTCCCCAGCAATGCGCCGCTGGCGACAACGACCTCGTCCGCCTGCGGCACGGCGCCGTGCACCGTGAAACGTACCGTGGCGGTCGTGGCCAAAAGCCGATCGGCGGCGCCCTCATTCGCTTCCGGTTCGCTCGCGGTCAAGGGGCGCGAGACGCTAACCAGCGCTAAGATGGCGATCAGCCAAGAGCCGAAACAAACGCACTCAGTTCCGCGAGATTCCATGCGAAGACTCCGCCATAGCTCAAATCGACAATTGCGATTGCCCCTGCGGGTCGCCCTGCATCAAATCGAGCACGGCTTCTTGTTCGGCGCCGGTGAGGCCGCGGAAAAGGGCGGCCGGGAACGCTTCGTCGCCAAGGATCGATTTCGACTCAACCGCGGCGGCATTCGATCGCACCGCGGAATTTGACGGCACTGGGGGAGATGCGAGCGACACATCAGCGGATCGGACATCGCCGGTCGGCTGGATCCCATCGCCAGATCGCTCGGCAATCATCGGCCAACTTAGCGTCCCGATTAACAAAACGGCGGCCGCGCCTCCCCAGCGAATCATCCGGCCGCTGCCGCCAGTCGCTTGGCCCAAACTGGCCGGCAATCGAGATTCGGTTCGCCCCGCCGGGTAAAAGCGGGGCAAACGGTCGGCATCGTCGCTCAGTTGCTCGCCGAGTGCCGCAAGTTCGACGGGCAGTTCGAACACGTCCTCATTCGTCGCCAACTTCTGCACAGTAGACTCAAACGCGGACTCAAACGAGGACTCCAACCCCGTCGCATCGGCGGGCCGGCGGCGCGGACCGTCGTCGTCGCGAAAAAGTCGCGGTTCAAACGGCATGGTTGACGTCCTCCTGCGGGTGCGCTGGAATCTGCGATAGATCATGCTCCGCGCTCAGCAATTCCCGCAGTGATGCGAGGCCGTTAAAGATTCGCGATTTCACGGTCCCCAACGGGCATTCCAAAACCAAGGCGATCTCCTCGTATGCCAGGCGTTCGCTGAATCGCAAGACCAGCGCCTGCCGCTGGCCGTCGGGCAGTTCGGCGACCTTCGCCCACAGGCTTTTTTTCCACTCGGACACTTCCAGGGATGTTTCCGCCGCGGGGACCGAGCGCTGGTCGATCGATTCGTTTCCCCATAGCACCTGCAATTTCCGCCGCCGCGTGCCGATCCTCCGTCGCTCGCGCCGCTCGAGGTTCAACAGGATTCCATACAACCAAGTGTAAATCGAGCTACGGCCGGCGAAGCGATCGGCCTGCCGGGCGAGGATCAGAAACGTCTCCTGCGCCAGATCGTCCGCGTCCCAGGGATTGCCCGACAAGACGAGCGCGGCCCGATGGATCCGCGCGAAATACAATTGGCTGGTTTCGGCGATTTCGTGAGGAGACACGCTGCGTCATTCGGTCGGACAAGGAAGCGGCTCACGCTACCATCCACGATTGTAACGCCTGTCGGCGCCGTAAGCTACGTTTGTAGGTTAGTCTTCCCGCAGGCGCGAAAAGTTCACTGTTCGGCGGCGAACCAATGAAAAAGTGGGCAAGATTGGCGACGGGGCGCGGCGGCGGCCCAACGCCGCCGGGCCATTCAAAAGTCGTTCTGGTTCTGCTACGTTAACTGGCGACGGTTACGCCGGTTGTGCTGATTTCGGGAGCCATTGTCGTGAAGATTCTGTTAGCCGCCAGCGAGGCCGTTCCCTTTGCCAAGACCGGCGGTTTGGCAGATGTCTGCGGCGCCCTGCCCACCACATTGGCGAAGCTAGGGCATAAAACGGCCCTCATCATGCCCGCCTACCGGCAAGTGCTTGAGGGCGGTTATGGGCTGGAGCGACTTGGGGTGGAACTGGCGATCCCCATCGGGCGCAAGACCGTCTCCGGCCGGTTGTTGAAATCGCGGCTGCCGGGCAGCGACGTGCCGGCCTATTTCGTCGAGCAGCCCCAGTATTTCGACCGCGATCACCTGTATGGCAACAGCAATCAGGATTATCGCGACAACTGCGAGCGATACGTGTTCTTCAGCCGGGCCGTGCTGGAGACGATCCGCCACCTCAACCTAGAGGTCGATCTGCTGCACGTTCACGACTGGCAGACCGGGCTGATCCCCGCCTACCTCAAGATTGAATACCGTGGCGTCCCTGGCTTCGAACAGATCGCCAGCTTGCTCACCATCCACAACATCGCCTACCAAGGCACGTTTTGGCACTGGGACATGGTGCTGACCGGCTTGGATTGGAAATACTTCAACTGGCGGCAAATGGAGTTTTTCGGAAATTTGAACCTATTGAAAACTGGACTGGTGTTCGCCGATGCGATCAACACCGTCAGCCCGCGGTATGCCGAGGAGATCACCACGGCCCCGCTCGGTTCGGGCCTGGAAGGCGTGCTACAACACCGGCGCGGCGTGCTCTCGGGCATTTTGAACGGCGTCGATTACAGCCAGTGGAACCCGGCGATCGATCCGCATTTGACGCCCGAATACGGCGTCGAAAACGTTCGTGACGGCAAGGCGGCGAACAAGGCGGCCTTGCTCGCCGAGCTGAACCTTCCGCGCGACAACGCTGCCCCGCTGATCGCGTTTGTCGGCCGGTTGGTCGAGCAAAAGGGGATCGACCTCTTGATCCAGGTGATTCAGGAATGGGTGCTCACCAGCCGGGCGCAATGGGTCGTGCTCGGCACTGGAGACGGCAAGTTTCAGGAGCAGCTTCAGATGCTCGCCCAACGGCATCCGCAAAAAGTCGCAGTTCGCCTGCAATTCTCCGATCCGCTTGCGCATCGGATCGAGGCGGGGGCCGACCTGTTCGTCATGCCGAGCCGATTCGAGCCGTGCGGATTGAGCCAGATGTACAGCCTGAAATACGGAACGCCGCCGGTCGTGCGGGTGACGGGCGGATTGGCCGACACGATCGTGGACACGACGGAAGAGACGTTGGCGGCAGGCAGCGCCAATGGGTTCACATTCCACGAACAATCGCCGCAAGCGCTCTCCGCCGCGATCAAGCGGGCGGTGGCGTATCATGCTCGCGGCGACGCATGGCTGCGGTTGATCACCAGCGGCATGAAGGAAGATTGGTCGTGGGACCGCAGCGCCAAGCAATACGCGGCGCTTTATGATGCGACGGTGGCGAGGGTGCGACAGGGCGCTTTGGCGCCGAGCGGACAGGCGTAGCGGAATTCGCAAGGATTCCGAGGCTCAGGGAAAAAGCAACTGAATTCTCGCGAATTCAGGCTACAAGAAGGATCTATGCACGACGTTCGCCTCGCTTTGCTCTGGCATCAGCATCAGCCTTATTATCCGGACGACGTCGCGGGCGAAAACCCGATGCCCTGGGTCCGCCTCCACGCCACTCGGGACTATTGGGGCATGGCCCGGTTGCTGCTCGAGGTTCCCGAGTTCAAGGCCACGATCAATCTCGTGCCGAGCTTGCTCGTGCAGTTGCGGCAGTACACAGAAGGCGCGCACGTCGACGCTCATCTCCGCGTGTCGCGGCTGCCGGCCGATGCCCTGTCAGCCGATGACTTGGCCTTCTTGCTCGACAACTTTTTCATGGTCCATCCGGACCATAATATCCGCCCTTATCCGCGGTATAACGAGCTGTACGAGAAGCGCGGATTCGGGATCGATTCGGCGGCGCGGGCGGCCAAGCGTTTCTCGAAGCGCGACATTCTCGACCTGCAATGTTGGTCGAATCTCGTCTGGATGCATCCGCTGGCCTTCGAACTCGATCCCGAGTTGGAATCACTTCGCACCAAGGGCCACCATTGGACGGAAACCGAAAAGCAATGGCTACTCGCCAAGCAAATGGAATTGCTCCGTGACGTGATCCCGCTTCATAAGGAGCTGGCCGAGCGAGGACAAGTGGAACTCTCGACCACGCCATTTTACCATCCGATTCTGCCGCTATTGTGGGACAAGCGACTCGCGCGGCAAGCGATGCCCGGGGTCGTGCTGCCGCAGCACCTCGAGGCTTCGCCGGAAAGCGGCGTGGACCAGATTCGCCGCGCCGTCGCGTATCACGAGAAGTTGTTCGGCCAGAAGCCGCGCGGCATGTGGCCTTCCGAAGGGTCGGTGGCGCAGGGGATCATCCCGGCCATCGCCGCGGCGGGGATCGAATGGATCGCCACCGATGAAGAGATCCTCTCACGCTCGACCGACGGCTGGGTCGCTCGCGACGGCCAGGGCTTTCTTCGCAATCCCGAAATGCTCTATCGCCCCTGGCGAGTCGAGGAGAAGGGCAAGACCTTGCAGATCGTCTTCCGCGACCATGCCATGAGCGATCAGATCGGCTTCAACTATCAGCGGATGGCTCCCGAGCAGGCCGCCGACGATTTTCTTGGCAAGCTGGAGGCGATCGGTCGGGCGACGACCGTCAACGCCGGCCATCGGCCCACCTTGGTGAGCATTATTCTCGATGGCGAGAACTGCTGGGAATACTATCCGAACAGCGGCGTCGAATTTCTCCGCGGGATGTATCGCCGGGTCGTCGAGCACGCGAAGGTCGTTCCGACTCGGATGTGCGATTATCTGGAAGAGTTCCCCGCGACCGACAAGCTCGGGCATCTGTTTTCCGGCAGTTGGATCAGTCACAACTTCGGCATCTGGATTGGACATCCGGAATGCAATCGAGGCTGGGACTTGGTCCACGAAACTCGAGCCCACTTGTCCGCCACGATCGCCGAGAAAAAGAAGACTCCCAAGCAGATCGAGCGCGCGCGGCGCGAGCTGCAGATCGCCGAAGGGAGCGACTGGTTCTGGTGGTTTGGCGATAGTCACAGCAGCCCGCAGCAAGATCTGTTCGATCGGCTGTTCCGCAAGCATCTCCAAAACGTGTACGTCGTGTTGGAGGACCCGGTGCCGACCGAGCTATTGCAGCCGATCCGGCAAAAGACGAGCCAGCCGCGGTTGCACACGGAGCCGACTAGCTTGCTGGACGTTAAAGTTGACGGCCGCCAGACCTATTTCGAATGGCTCAATGCCGGGCGGTACTTGCCGCGCGGCGATCGCGGCACGATGAGCGCCGCCACTCCCAGTCGCGTCGAGGCCCTGTATTTCGGGTTCGATGTCGAGCGGCTCTATTTGCGACTAGACGCTCATGGCGGCCCCGTCCGTGAGCAATGGGCCGATCTGGACGCCCTGCGGATCACTTTTCTCGAGCCGGAGGCTTTCGAGCTGCTGGTCGTTCGGCCGGCGACTCGCGAGCCGATCGCCCAATTATTCCAGCGCGATGTTCCCGTCAGCGGCTCGGCGATACAGGCGGCCGCCGATTCGATTCTCGAATTAGCAATTCCGTGGTCGAGTCTGGCAGTCGCCCAAGGCGATCCAGTACACTGGATCGTGGAATTGATCCGCGAAGAGGCCGTCGTGGAGCGAGTGCCTCACGAAGGCGCAATCGAAACGACGGTTCCGTCCCCCGATTTCGAACTCTTGATGTGGCACGTCTGAACGAAAGGAAGGCATGGACAACAAGGCCCTCGTCACCGGATCGCTGTTCTTCGTCGGATCGCTGGTGTTTTCCAGCTTCGTCGAGTATTGGGCGCATCGCGTTTTGCATCAATGGCGGGCGGTCGGCAAGGTGCATCGCGAACACCATGCCCGCAACGAAGGGCAAGGCGTGTTGTGGGAATACCTGGACTATGTGAAGCCTTCGTTCGTGTTGATGATCCCGCCGTTCTTCTATTCGCTGCCGGCGGGAATCGGTTTCCTGATCGGCAGCAACCTGTATGCCTTGGTCTCGGCGTATTCGCATCAATTGCAGCATGAGAATCCCACCGCATGCTTCTGGATGTCGATGCCGACGCACTACGTTCATCACAAGTTCAACATGTGGCATTACAACTTCGGGATGACCTTCGATTTCTGGGACCGCGTGTTCCGGACCTATAAGCCCGTCGATTGGCGCGAGAGTGTTCAGCCCCAGCCGGCGAGCCGAAGCAAATTCAGTGTCCGCTGGTGGTGAAAGTAGGGATTGGGGATTGGGGGCTGGGGACTGGTGTACGCGCAATGCGGAATTGAGCACAACGGCGAAGACCATGATCAGACCGAGCTTTACTTGCACGTTTCTTGGCACTCGCCCGGAAGGTGATCCCTCGCCGCCAGTCCCAAGCCCCCAGTCCCCAGCCCCTTCCCATGCCTGATCTCCGCAAAGACCCGATCGTTGGACGGTGGGTGATCGTGGCCAAGAGCCGCGCGCAGCGGCCGCACGATTTCATCAGTCAGCCGACGTTGCATTCGGGCCGCTTTTGCCCGTTTTGCGAAGGGAACGAAGACAAGACTCCCGGTGAGGTGCTGGCCTATCGCAATCAAGGGGCGGCGGCCAATCGCGACGGCTGGCGGGTGCGCGTCGTGCCGAACCGGTTCCCCGCCCTCGAGATCGAAGGGGAATTGAACAAACGCGGCGACGGCATCTACGACATGATGCGCGGCGTCGGGGCGCACGAGGTGATCATCGAATCCCCAAAGCATGTCCTCAGCACGTCCGACCTATCCGAGAAGCAGTTGCGCGAGGTTTTCTGGGCTTATCACGATCGGCTCGTCGACTTGAAGAAAGACCGTCGCCTCGTCTACGGGATGATTTTCAAGAATGTCGGCGCCGCTGCCGGGGCGTCGCTCGAGCATACCCACAGCCAGTTGATCGTCACCCCGATCGTGCCGGTCAACGTCCGTGAGGAGATCGCCGGGGCGCAGGGCTTTTACAATTACCGCGGCCGCTGCGTATTCTGCGACATGATTCATCAAGAACTGGCGAGCGAAAAGCGGATCGTGCTCGACACGCCGGGCTTCGTCGCCTTCTGCCCTTTCGCCAGCCGCTTCCCGTTTGAGACCTGGGTGCTGCCCAAGCTTCATTCCAGCCATTACGAAAACATCCAGAAACCGGCCGTCGATGAACTGGCCCGCGTGATGCGCGAGGTGATCAATCGGATCGAATTGGCGGTGGATCGCCCGGCGTATAATTACGTTCTGCACACGGCCCCGTTCGATTCGCAGGAATTGCCGCACTATCATTGGCACATCGAGATCATTCCGCGGCTGACGAACACGGCGGGATTCGAATGGGGCACCGGGTTTTACATCAATCCCGTACCGCCGGAAGAGGCCGCCGCGTTTCAGCGGGAAGTCGAACAACCATCCCCCGACTTGCCGACGCTTCCGGCTAGGAAAAATGGGCAGGCGAAATGAACGCAGACCGCAACGTTTCGTCGTCCTCTTATACGGATTATCCGAGTTGCACCGCTCCGATCGCAAGGATTCTTGCACCTTCGCTAGATAATCGCTTGTTGCCGGTCTTGCCAAGTTGGGTTGTTTTTCGGAAAACCAGAGGAGCGCTGATTATGGCAATGAAGTGACCTCCGACCAACCGTTGGAGTCCAGGCTTTAGCCTGCCGGCCCCGGCCTAAAGGCTCAACTCCAACATTCCGCCCTGCCGACCTCTGAGTTCTGACCTCCGACCCCCCGCCTCCCTGTGATTCGATTCGTTTTCGCTCTGCACGACCATCAGCCGATCGGCAATTTCGACGGCGTCTTCGAGCAGGCCTATCAAGAT
>DASZFO010000292.1 GCA_035939775.1 Pirellulales bacterium
ACGAACCGTCGTCGCTGATTCCGGGCATGGCCGCCGGGTTGGTAAGTCGCGACGATTCTTGAGGTTTGTTCGCCGCTTCCGGTTTCGGGGCGACCAAAATATGACCCGTGTTTTGCAGCACGCGCAGCAATTCTATTTGAATTTGGGCTTGAAAGTTTGTGATATTGCCGAGCAGCTTTGGCGAATAAAAGCGGTCAAGGTCGCCCGGTTTTATCTTCGAGTAGCTAAGATGCTGCGCCATTTCGTGAAGTAGGTCCAGCATCTTGGTATAGGGATTTGTTGCAAGTAAATGTTCATCGGAAGTGACGCAAAGTGCGTCGTGGTATGTTCGCCACGCTTGAACGACCGGCGGAACGTCATAGAAAACCACGTCAATCTGATTGAGGGCGGAAAGCCAATCCGGTGCCGGCGGCCAGGATTTCCTATAGGCCATCAACGTGAAAAACAGCCATCGCTTGGCGGCGAGCTTCTGTTTTCGGTTTTCATGCCATAGCGTCACGCTGACCGCCAGAATCGGGCCGACGATGATTGCCGCGACAGTGATTACGGGCATCAACCAATCTGGCATTTGAAGGCCCCATGTTTGGCCATCGGACTAATTCGTCAAGAACCGAAGCGACTGATCCTCGGTGAATGGCTCAATGATAATCGGCTGGCGTGGTCGAATCTAGCCTCATCGCATCGGCCGCTAAGCACGAGCCGGTTAATTAAGTCGCTGCAATAGTAACCAGCGACAAGAGGAGAATGAACGTGGAAAGATGGTCAGAACGATTTACCGAATTGCGCTGACCCATCTTGTCTCGCCCCTTGAATGCTTTCACGTGTCGGGAATTTCTGGACAACACCAACGCCGCTTGATTAAAGTCGAATATCGCGGCAGCATCTCATTTCCAACGCGGAGGTCCGGATCATGGAAAACGAAAGCGCTTCAACGGCGCCGGCGGGAAAGCCGGGCCAGGGATTTGGCGCGGGCGCACAATGGGGTTTGGCGTCGCTGATGATTGGGAGCGTCGTATTCGTCGCATCTCCCATCGTGTTGGTCTTCAATACGATGTTCATGAACGAGGGTCGGTTCAGAATACCGATGGGATTGGCCTGGATCACCTCGCTGATTGGTGTTGTCACGGTGCTGGCGATCGGCGTGGCCGGGATCGTATTCGGAAGTCGCGGCTGGCTCATCGCGGGCCGCCAGCGGCGATGCCCCGCCTTGCCTGTCGCGGGAACCTTCTTGAGCATCGCCGCCGTGATCTGTTGGTTGATCGTCTCGATTGATTTGATCGTGATCTTGGCAACGATGTAGCCGAGCTTCCAAGCTGTTTTGACATATTGGGTGCCATGCCCACGCTGGCACCGGCGCCAGCAAGTCGGCGTGGGCATGAGCCGCAACATGGCATGGCCACTCAGGGAAGTGGCCATGGCACCCGGCGCCCCACATCCCGCAATCCTGTTTGGGGCCCTCACAAAACGTGGCACTGCTTGACGGCTGCTGCCATCCGGTGCGGAACTCCCGTCAAGTCATGGCAGCCGTCAAGCAGTGGCACCCAGCCTCAGTATTTCAGCCCGTTCTTGCGGATGTGTACCATCGGCCGATGGCCGTCGGCGAGATGGCCCGATGTGACTCGGGCGAGGAAGATGCGGTGGTCGGCCGAGTCGATGTGGCCGGACGGTTCGCATTCGAGATAGCCGATCGTACCGGTGAGCACCGGCGCGCCGGCCGACGTGCGACCCAGCTCCATTCCCTCGAAGGCCGGCTCGCCTTCCTCTAAACCGCGGCTGAAGTGGGCCACGACCGGCCGCTGGTCGTCGGAAAGCAGATTGACCGTGAACGGCGTCCCGGCGGTGAGCCATTTGGCCAGCGGGCGATCCTTGTGCAAGGCGACCGTGATCATCGGCGGATCGAAGCCGGCTTGCATGATCCAGCTTGCGAGCATTCCGGTCTCCTCGACGCCGCGGCGGGCCGTGAGGACGAACAGGCCGCTGGGCAGGCGGCCGAGGACGGCGGCGAGATGCGAAGGAGTCACTCGCGACTGCCTCCGGCGCGGCGCAGCGGATGGCCCAGCCGGCGCTCGACGCTGGCCACTTTGCCGAGGATCGCCCCGCGATGGTCGCGGCGCAGGTCGAGCTTGGCCGAGCAGGTGACGCGGTGGCAATCGGCGGCGACCGCTTCGATGCACTGCCGCATCACGTCGAGGACGGCGGCGAGTTCTCCTTCCACCAGCGTGCCCATCGCATGGACTTCGTAATCCAACCCGCTCGACTCGACGATTTCGACACACCGGGCGACATAATCGCCGACGCTTTCTCCCATACCCAGTGGCGAGACGCTGAATTCCAGAAGAACCATGACTGCATTGTAAAGCAAGAAGGAAGAACTAAGCTAGGTTCCCCTTTCTTCTCTCGACGGTTTGCCGTACTTTGTGAGCGGTTGCCATCTGAGGATTTGGAGACGGTCATGGCGGGCGTCTGGTCGAACTATCGGGTCTTCATCAAACAGTTTTTCCGGCGCTATCATACGACCGGGGCGATCCTGCCCAGCGGCCGGCCGCTGGCCTCCGCGCTGTGCCGATACGTCCGCGACGGCGACGGCGCGTCGCGCGAAATCCTCGAAGTGGGACCGGGCACCGGGGCGGTCACCGCGCGGCTCGTGCAATTGCTGCGGTCGGACGATCGGCTGACGCTGGTGGAACTCAACGACGATTTTATCCGGCATCTCGGCGAGCGGTTCGCCAGCGAGGCCGATTTCAAGGCGGTCGGCGATCGCTGCCATTTGGTTCACAGCCGCTTGGAAGACCTCGACGGGGCGGGGCGCTACGATCGCATCGTCTCCGGTTTGCCGCTCAACAATTTCGCGTCCGCGGAGGTACGGCAGATTCTGGAAACCTTCGCCCGACTCGCCAAGCCCGGCGGCATTCTCTCGTTCTTCGAATATGTGGCTGTGCGCAAGGCGAAGCGGTTGGTGAGCGGGCGAAGCGAACGGCAGCGGCTCCGCGAGATTGGCGATCTGCTCGGCCAGCTATCGAAGCAGCACGGAATCCACCGCGACTGCGTGCTGCTAAACGTGACGCCGGCGTGGGTGCATCACGTGCGGTTCGGGAATGGCACGTGATGTCGGCGATCAGATTCCGGAACGGCACAGCGCGGCGAAGCCGCATCCAAAGTTGGAATTCACGCTTTAGCGTGCTCGCGGCACGCTGAAGCGTGAACTCCAACAGAATCGTCGAGCCTAGCAAAGATCTCGAACGTTTCTGTCACGGAGGCCGTTCCCTACAAGCATCGGCCACGCGGGGTTCGGCGCTCAACTTGTCGCAACCGAACTGCCGCCCTATACTTGCAACGGCGATCGCGACGACGGAACATTCTTCGAGAGAGGCCGGCTATGATCTCGCGGCATGGGTTGGTGTGGCTTGTTTTATTCGGCTTGATTGCGGCGCCAGTCCGAATCATCCGAGCGGACGAACCGGCTGCGGAGCCGCCCAAATCTTCCGCGGCCGATCCGGCGAAAGAAAAGGCGGATAAACAAGCGGCCGACAAGCAGGCGGCCAAGGACGAGGAGGAGTTTTACGATCTCTACAAATCTCTGGCCGACACGGTCGATCAGGTCGATCGGAATTACGTCAAGAAGGTCGATCGGCGCGAGCTGATGGAGGCCGCGATCAAGGGGGTCTTGAGCAAGCTCGATCCGTATTCGAGCTACATCGGGCCTAGCGAGGCGGGGCACTTCAAAGATACCGTCGAGAACCAGTTCGGCGGCATCGGCATTCAGATCACGATGGACGAGAGTCAGCTCAAGATTCTCAGCCCCCTGGTGGGCACGCCCGGATACAAGGCCGGCCTGTTGGCGGGGGACAAGATCGTGAAGATCGGCGACGAATCCACCGCCAACCTTTCGTTGGATGAAGCGGTGGGCAAGCTTAAGGGAGATGCCGGCACCAGCATCACGCTCTCGGTGATCCATCCCGGCACGGCCAAGCCCGAGGCGATCACCGTCACCCGCGAAGTGATTCACATCGACACAGTGCTGGGAGACAAGCGGAGAGGGGACGATAGTTGGGATTTCATGTTCGACGGTGAGAAGCGGATCGGCTACATCCGCATCACCACCTTCAGCCGCGACACGGCGCAAGACCTCAAGAAGGCGATGGACGAGCTGAAGGCTCACAAGCTTCGCGGTTTGGTGATCGATCTGCGGTTCAACCCCGGCGGGCTGCTGACCTCGGCAATCGACACTTGTGACATGTTTCTGACCGAAGGGAGGATCGTCAGCACCGAGGGGCGCAGCACGCCGAAAAAAGTCTGGGACGCGACGAAGAAGGCCGATGCCTACACCGGATTTCCGCTGGCGATCCTCGTGAATCGATATAGCGCCAGCGCCAGCGAAATCGTCTCGGCCTGCCTGCAAGACCACAATCGGGCCGTCATCATCGGCGAACGGACGTGGGGCAAGGGAAGCGTGCAAAACGTGATCGAGCTGGAAGACGGCAAGAGCCTGCTCAAGCTGACCACGGCCAGCTACCAGCGCCCGAACGGACACAACATCCATCGCTTTCCCGATTCGAAGGACACTGACGAATGGGGCGTCTCGCCCAGTCCCGGCTACGAAATCAAGCTGAGCGACGCGGAGATGGCGGAGTTTCTCGCCGACCGCCGCGACCGCGACATCGTCGCCGGCAAGAAATCGGGAAAGACCGCGGACGCCAAGGCCGCTGCCAAGCACGGCGCCGATCGGCAGCTTCAGAAGGCGATCGATTATTTGACGACCGAGCTGGCCAAGGCGCCGTGAACCTTCTCACTCTCGAGACGACCTGCGATGAAACCGCTGCGGCGGTAGTGACCGAACGGCTCGAAGTGCTCGGCTCGGCGATCGCCTCGCAAGACGAACTGCACCGGCAGTTCGGCGGCGTGGTGCCGGAAATCGCCTCGCGGGCGCACGTCGAATCGATCTTGCCGGTAATCGACCAAGTGCTCGCTCAATCCGGCCTGCGGCTCGACCAGCTCGACGCGGTGGCCGTGGCCAATACGCCGGGGCTGGCCGGATCGCTCCTGGTGGGATTGGCGGCCGCGAAGTCGCTCGCCGTGGCGCTGGGGATTCCTCTGGTGGCGGTGAACCATCTTCAAGCGCACATTTATGCCTGTCGAATCGCGGCGGGCGCAGAGATTTTCCCCTGCGTCGGACTGATCGTCAGCGGGGGACATTCGAGCCTTTATCGCTGCGAAGGTCCGCTCGATTTCACCTTGCTGGGCGGGACGATCGACGACGCGGCCGGCGAGGCCTTCGACAAAGTGGCCGCCATGCTCGGCCTACCTTATCCCGGCGGCCCGGCAGTCGAAGCCGCGGCCCGCGCGGGAAATCCGCGAGCCTACGCGCTTCCGCGACCGTTCCTGCGCGACAACGACCGGCTCGATTTCAGCTTCAGCGGCCTGAAGACGGCGGTGCGCTATTTGATCGCTCCGCCGGGAACATCGCTGCCAGCCGCGTCGCTCTCCGCCGAAAAACTCTCCGACCTGGCAGCCAGCTTTCAAGCGGCGGTGATCGATTGCCTCTCGGCAAAGGCGCTCGTGGCGCTCGAGCGAACTCGAACCCAACGGCTCTGTGTCGGGGGTGGAGTTGCCGCGAATTCGGCGCTTCGCGAGCGGTTGGCCGGCGAGTGCAAACGGCGCGGCGTGGAACTGCATTTCCCCCCGCCTAGGCTCTGCACCGACAACGCCGTGATGGGAGCCATCGCCATCGAGCGGCTCAAGGCGGGCTTGACCGAGCCGCTCGATCTCGATGCGTTTCCCGCTGCAGCCGGAGCGATGTGACCGCGCTTCTCGCGCTTCAGCGGATGCACTGCGGAATCGTAGACGAATTCGCCAGAATTCGGACTTACGGAGCGTGGGCAGCCCGGAATTCTTGCGAATTCCGCGACGGCGCGCGGCGCTGCTGCTAGAACGTACCGCCGCCGCCGCCACCACCGCCGCCGATGCCGCTACCGCCGCCGCCAGTGTTGTTGCCCGTCATGATGCTCGAAGCGCCCGTGGCGAAGTTGAATGTCTCGACGTCGCCGATCGTCGAGAAGAACGGCACGGCGCTGATTCGCACATAACGCCGATCCGCCGAAACCACCGCCGTCGCAACCAAATTGGCGCCTTCGGGCAACGTCGTGATCACGGGTTGGTATCCGGCCGCTCCCTGGAGCACGAACGGCAAGAGACCGCCCCCCCCGTTGCCGCCGCCTCCGGCGACCGGCGCGGGAATCGTGTCGGAGCGCGAGGCCGCAAACGCTTGCAGCGCGCTGGTGTCGTCGATCAATTTCAATTGCAAATTCAGAGCGGGCACTCTCGGCGCGCCCGCCGCGGCCGCTTGCTGATTAGGGCCGCCAGCGGCGCCCTGGCCGCCGACCATCTTGGCCAGCAAGGCTTGGTTCATGCCGGCGGCGTTTTCGAGCGCGTTGGCTATTTGAGCTTGGGCCAGCGACTCTTGCCGCCGGCCTTCCTTGAGTTCGAACACCACGACGGCGTCCTTCTCGCCGAGCGGAATCTGCTTGTGAATGCGCTCGGCCTGCTTGGTTCCGAGATGACTGTAGATATCGACCGTGACCTTGTTGGCGCTGACCTTGCCCCACACGCGGCGCACCAGCATCCGATACGTGCCCGAGAAGCCGCGACTCACGACGTAGTCTTCCGAGGTGCTCTCGCCCGCCAAAACGCCGGTCCGATCGGCCGAGCTGCTGAGCATCACTCCGCCGGAAGTCGTGCGGGGATTGCGGAACGAGCAGACCGTTCCCGCCGGCTCTTGGACGGTCAGATCGACTTCTGCGTCTCCGGTCCAGCTCACGTGAACGACGCAATCGCGGATCAGGGCCTGATCGAGGGCCGCTTGAAAACGCTCGGCCTCGGCGGTCTTCTTTTCGCCCTTGAGCCGTTCCAGAGTCGCCGTTGCGGCGCGGCGAGCGGTTTGCACCACGTTGAGCTTGTCGTCGGGCCAGGCTTGTCCCATGACTCCGATGCAAGCCCACTGAATTCCCTCGGTGTCGCCGAGCCGCAGCGCCACGGCGAGGCCCTGCATATACGGCTCGCAACGGGTCGGATCAAGCTGTGCAGCCTGGCGGTAGACCTTCAACGCCCGCGCATCGAATCCCATCCGCGTCATATAGACGGCGATGTACGTCAGGTCGTTGGTGGTATGAGCGAATTGCACGGCCGACATCAGCGCCCGCTCGATCTCCTCGCGCGATTGGCTGGCGGCCTGCATCGTCAGCCCGAGCGCTTCGTACATCCAGGGCTGGCCGTATCCATTTCGCAGGGCGCCGCGGATCAGGGCCGCCACGTCGGCGTACTTCTGCTCACTGGTCAATTGCCGGACCGTTTCCCGAACCGATTCGTTCCGCTCGCGCATGGCCGACGAAGCGCGGTCTTTGTCGGGGATTGGCAAGCTGGCGAAGTAGTGATCCCAGGCCGCATCCAATTGGCCCTTCGAGTCGGCCTTGACGGCGATTCGCGCGGCCTTCGCGCCGGCAGGGCGGGCGCCGTGCTGGGTGTCAGGCTGTTCTGCGGCGGCCTTCGCGGTCAGTTTCAGTTCGTTGTTGACGGACGACGATGCCGCATCCGACCGACTTGGCCTGGCATCCACGGAATCGGCAACATCGAAGGCGCCGCCACCGCCAAAGCCGCCGCCGCCCATCCCGCCGCCAAAGCCGCCGCCACCACCCCCGCCGCCAAATCCGCCGCCCGAGAGTCCGCCGCTCATACCGCTGTTAAAGCCGGCGGAGCCGCCGGCGCCTCCCCCGGATTGAAACGGGTTAATGCCCTGAATGGCGATCGGCAGCACCAGGTCGGCGACCGGATATACCTTAGTCACCACGTGTTCCTTGGCCTTCGCGTCGGTGGTGATGAGCAATACTTCGTGGTCGATGATGAAGTTCAATTCGTGCTCCTGAAGCATCAGCCGCAACGCCGATTTGAGCGAAATGCCCTTCAAAGTGCGGGTGATCGGAGTGTCGGCGTTGACGCCGGCATCGGTGAGGGCCTTGGCGTCAAGTTGGATTTCGATGTTGTGGCGAATCTTGAGCGCCTCGACCACGTCCTTGAGCGGAGTTTCGACGAAGTCCATTTCGGTCGGCTGGTCGAGTTCGTGAAGGATCTTGGCCTCGGCACTTCCAGGTTCCTTGAGATCGACCGACTTATATTTCTCGCGGTCCTTGGTCAGCTTGCGCCAGACCTCGGGCGATGGGTAAACGATCGGCGGTTCGTCGGGAAACGGAATGCTCGACACATCGACCAAGTGCGCCGTGGCCAGGAATTCTTTGTTCGTCTGGTCGCGAATCGTGTTGCCCAGCGCGATGTTGTGCGTGAAGCCGGCGTTGACCACGGCGGCAACTGCCACGGGCAAGGCGTCGGCGTCGGCTGGAGCCTCGGCGGATTGGACTGCCCTAAAAACGTTCAATGCCTCGACCGCCGCGTCGTTCTCGGCTTCCGCATAGCGGCCTTCCAGCATCAGCGAGTTCATCCGTTCGATAAGTTGCCGGACCTTCTGCTGATCGCGGACGAGATTGTCTTGAATATGCTTGCTCTCTTCGATCTGCGCGGCTCTGATCTGCGCCTCGACCACCTCGTAGTCGCGTTCGCGGGCCCGCGTGCTGGCCTGGACGATCGCGGCGTCGATCCGTTCGCGAAGCTGGGCTCGCGTTTCGGCCGGCAGCTCCGGCGCACGAGTGACCGATTCCCGAAGGAGCTGGAGGTCTTGCTTCACGCCGGCAGGATTGATGGACATTTGGTCGCGCGCGCGTTGCAATTGCTGGTTCACATCGGCGATGATTTGGCCGATCCGGACTTGTCGCAATCGGTCGGCTTCTTCGAGGAATTGACCGGTTTGCCCCGCTAGACCCGATTGATTGTCCGGACCCGCTTGCCCGCCTGCCGGCGCCGGCGGGGGCGGAATTGGCGCGTCAGCGGGTGATTTCGCCAAATGGATGGCATTCGGATCGGCGGAATCGGCCGGAGGCGCCGATCCAGTTTGTGCATCGGCCGGAGAACCAGATCCAGCTTGTGCAGGGGGAGGAGGCACCGCGTCGGCTTGTGCGGCCACGGGACGAACTTTGCCGTCGAGCTGAGCTTTAACCAATTGGGCGCGGGTGTTCGTCGGATCGCGCTCTAGCGCGGCGTCGGCCAACTGGCGGGCTTGCTCGCGGTTGCCGCCGCCGGCCACCTCCGATGCGACTCTCGCGATGCTCTGAGCCCCGAGATTCACCATCCGCCGAGCTTCCCACAGTCCCTCGCTCCCCACGGTCGGCAAATGATAGCCCCCGTCCGACCGTCCGGAATCGACCAACTGGGTCAGGTAAGCATTTTCGGGATTCGATTTCCGCGGTTCAGCGTTCCAGGAATACGAGACCGGCGATGCAGCGACCTCGCCGGCAATCTTCACTTCGACCGGTCCGGCCTCGCCGAGCTTGCCCACGAGAATCGTATCGCGATCGGCACGCAGTGGCGGCGTCTTCTTGGGATAGATTTCTGCCAGCGATTTCGAGACGTTAAACGATGTCGGCCAAACCACCGGCCCAGTCGCCATCTGCGCCAAATGCCGGCCGATTTCCTTCCCGAGCATCCCCGGCCGATCGTCACTGGCGCGGTCCGCATCGACCAGCAACATGCCCCCGGTCTGATTGGCCAGCGCGGCCAGAATCGAAGCATCCACCTTTTGGCCCAGGACGAAACTGCTGACCGAGATTCGACCACCCACGAGTTGATCGACCAGGCCGTTGAATTCATCCGCCATTGAATTGGCCTTGCTAGCGCCGTCGCCAATGTAGACGATCGACTTGTCCGCGGCTTTGGCGCCGGTAAACCCTTCGATGGCCTTGGCCAGCGCGACGCCCATGTCGGTCGCCCCCAATGGCACTCGCTGCCGCAGCTTGCTCATCGCGGCATCGATGGCAGCGCCGCGCGGGGCGACGAATCCTTCGGTCAACGGAATCGCGTTGAGATCGATGGCCACGAGCTGCACGCGGTCTTTCGCGCCTAGAGCGCTCAAGAATCCGCCGAGCGCTTCGAGCGCCTTGTCGCGGTAGACGCCGGTCTGGCTGGCGGACGTGTCGAACAGAACGATCATGTCGTGGGTGTCGCTCGCGGGGGCCTTCACCGGCGGCAAGCTAAGAGCGAAATAGGTTGCGCCGTCGGATGCGGTGAATGTGTCGAGCCGCGCCGCCTCGGGACCGGCGTTGCTCGGCGCCGCATTGTCGCTAGAGGCCTTGTCGGCCGCCGCCACTCCCATAGCGGCCATCGTGATCGCGGCCAGCGCGACGCTCACGGTCGCCATCATTCGGCAACTGCTGCTGAACTTGGACATGACTCTGTGCTCCTTGTAGACGCAACACGACATCCCGAGGCGGCGTGTTCCGGTAGCGCCGAATCCGAACGTCGAAAAGAAATGCCATGCAAACGACGCGAGCCCACCGTCCGACAATCATTCGTCCGGCTGCACCTATTTTATTCTCCCCACAGGCATTACGCTACCAAAAAAGGACAAAAAACCGAGGCTCGAGGCCGGAGGCCAGGGGGCCGAGAAAGCGGCGAATCTCGGCTGACCAGTCGCGAGTTGCGACCTTCTATCGTCTTATCAAAAGGCTCCTGGTCTCGCCAATCTGGCAAAAAATGTATACTTATTCCTTTGGATCAGGCAGCGGCAAACGCGATCTCCAGAACATCAAACTCTAAACCGGCTCGTTCGCGGCCGACGCCGCCGGCGTCGGCATAAGTAGGAGGCTGTTATGCGCAAAAACGTCGTTTTGTGTCTGCTGAGCGCGGTTTTGGGGGGCGTCTTGGCCGCGGGCTTGTGGAACCAGCCGAATCCCGCCCATCGGGTGACGGCCGCGGAACCCCCGGCCGTGACAGGTCCGCGGATCGAGCCGGTGGGGACGCCGGGAAACGAGCCATTGCCAGTGGCCGTCCGAGCGCGGGCCGCCGTTGAAGACGACCTGACTCCCGAGGAGCGGGTCAACGTAGCCGTCTACGAAAATGTCAACCGCAGCGTCGTGAACATCGTCACCAAGATCCCCGGCACGGCCGGATTCTTGATGTTCGACAACACCGAGGTCGGGGCCGGCTCCGGCTCGGTCCTCGACAAACGGGGGCACATCCTGACGAACTACCACGTCATTGAAGGTGCGAAGGAAATCGAAGTCACGCTCTTCGACGGCACGCAGCACGACGCCCGTCTCGTGGGACGCGACATTTCCAGTGACGTCGCGGTGATCCAGATCGAGGCCCCGCCCGACGTTTTGTTTCCGGTCTTTTTCGGCGACTCGACGCGGCTCAAAGTTGGCCAAAAAGTTTTCGCCATCGGCAATCCGTTCGGCTTCGATCGCACGCTGACCACGGGCATCATCTCCAGCCTCGATCGCTCGATTCCCGCGCGAAACGATCGAACGATCAAGTCGATCATTCAAATCGATGCGGCCATCAATCCGGGCAATTCCGGCGGGCCGCTGCTCGATAGCCATGGCCGGCTGATCGGAATGAACACGGCCATCGCCAGCCGAACTGGCCAAAACACGGGAATCGGGTTCGCGATTCCGGTGAACAACATCTCGCGCGTCGTTCCGGAGTTGATCGAGAAGGGGCACGTCGTTCGCCCCGAGACCGGGATCACGCGCGTTTATCAAACCGAACAGGGTCTGTACGTCGTGACCATGGCGACCGGCGGACCTGCAGAACAGGCCGGCTTGCGCGGTTTCAAGGTCGTAAAGCAGGTCAAGCGACAAGGGCCGTTCACATACCAAACTGAAACCGTCGATCGCAGCTCCGCCGATCTGATCATCGGAGTGAACGGCGAAAAGACCCTCACGCGCAATGATTTCTTAAACGCGATCGAGGCCCACCATCCGGGCGAGGACGTGATCCTCAACGTCATCCGCGAAGGGCGTCAGATTGCAGTGAGATTGAGGTTGGCCGCGGCGGAGTCGTGAGTCATGCCATGAATCACGCCTATTTACTCGCCTGCTGCCGCACGCCGATCGGCAAGTTCTTGGGGGCGCTTGCGGCATTGCCGGCCCCCGAACTTGGAGCGGCCGCGATTCGGGACGCCGTTCGCCGCGCCGGGGTTCCGGCCGATGCGATCGAGGAAGTGATCATGGGATGTGTGCTCGCGGCGGGAGTCGGGCAGGCGCCGGCGCGGCAAGTTGCGCTCAAGGCCGGTTTGCCGCCGACGGTGGCCGCGCTGACGATCAACAAGGTCTGCGGATCGGGGCTGAAGGCCGTCATGCTGGCCGATCAGGCGATTCGATCGGGCGACTCGCGATTGATTGTGGCCGGCGGCATGGAGAGCATGAGCCGCGCGCCGTTCTTGCTGACCGGTGCTCGCGAAGGCTGGAAATTCGGCCCGCAGAAGGTGCTCGACTCGATGCTTCACGACGGGCTGTGGTGCGCGTTCGAAGACGTGGCGATGGGGGCCGAGGCCGACTATATCGCATCCAGCCGTCAGGTGAGCCGCGGCGATCAAGACGCCTTCGCGGTTGAAAGTCATCGCCGAGCGAACGCAGCCATGGAGCAAGGGCTGTTCGACGCCGAGATTGTGCCGGTGATCATGCCGGGCCGAAAGGGAGAGACTCGCATCTCGCGTGATGAGGGCCCGCGGACCGATTCGACGATCGAGGGCCTCGCCAAGCTCCGCCCCGCGTTTCAGCCGGACGGGACGGTAACTGCGGGAAATGCCTCACAACTGAGCGACGGCGCGGCGGCGGTGGTCGTCGGCGACGAACGGGCGGCGCGAGAGAGCACGTCTCCGCTGATCGCGCGAATCGTCGCCACGGCAACTGCCGGCGTGCCGCCGAAGGAGATCTTCATTGCCCCCGTCGCCGCGATCGAGCGCGTTTTGGAAAAGTCCAAGCTCAGACTTGCGGACATCGATCTGGTCGAACTGAACGAGGCTTTCGCCGCCCAATGTCTCGCGTGCATGCGGCCGCTCGGTTTGGATTCGGCGAAGACCAATGTCAGCGGCGGGGCGATCGCGCTCGGGCATCCGATCGGGGCGAGCGGGGCGCGAGTGCTCGTGACGCTGCTCTACGGCTTACAGCGCCTAGGGCTGAAACGCGGCCTAGCCGCCCTCTGCCTCGGCGGCGGCAATGCCGTGGCGATGATCGTCGAGCGCGAGTGACAAGTGTACTCCTCACGCTCCGCGTGAGCAAATGTCATCACGCGGAGCGTGATGACTACACGGGTCGCGTTGCCGGTCTTCCCGATGGGCAGCAGTCATCCGGGCAAAAATCGTGGCTCGGCCCGAGCGTGCCCAAGGCCGGCCGTTCGACGTTCCCATCAATTCGTTCAACGATCAACTCCCGGATCATCTGGACGAACCGCGGATGGGTGCCGACCGTCGCTGCACGCACCATATTGATCCCCAATTCGTCGCAGATCGCGTGAGCTTCCATATCGAGGTCGTAAATCACTTCCACGTGGTCCGAAATGAAGCCGATCGGCACGATGACCACGTCGCTCGCCCCGGCCATCTTAGAGCCTAGCCGAGAACCGCCGGGGACTGTCCCCTTTTGTGGAGCGGGCACCATCGCCAGATGGTCGGGAACCAAAGGGGACTGTCCCCCTCTCCGCAGGCGGTTCTCGGATTGGCTCTTGGAGGACCGTAGCCAATCGCGGATGTCCGGCTCGAGCCACGGCTGGCTCGGCGGCCCGCTGCGGCTTTGGTAAACCAGTTCCCACTCGCGCCCGACAGTTTCCGCGACGAGCCGGCAAGCCTCACGAAGCTGCGGCTCGTAGCGGCAGCCCTGGGCCATCGCAAGCGGGATGCTATGTGCCGTGAAGGCCAGCCGCACGCCAGCGCTGCGTTCGGTGGGAATCCGCTCGATCGCCTCGCGAGTGCGGTCGATCATTGGCTCGATAAACCCCGGATGATTGAAGAATGTTCGCAGCTTGTCGATCCGCGGCGCGGCAGGCCCGACCTCAGCCCGAGCCTGCTCGATGTTCTCAAGATACTGCCGGCAGCCGGAATACGAGCTATAGGCGGATGTGAAAAACGCCAGTGCCCGGCGAACGCCATCCGCCGCCATCTGCCCCAGCGTATCCGGCAAGAGCGGATGCCAATTGCGATTGCCCCAATAGATCGGCAGCCGCGGTCCATGGGAATCAAGCTCATCGCGAAGCGCGGCGATCAGCGCGCGATTCTGCGCATTGAGCGGACTTACGCCGCCGAACCGCCGATAATGCTCCGCGACCTCGAGCATCCTCTCGCGGGGCACATTCTTCCCGCGTAGGACGTTCTCCAGAAACGGCGCCACGTCCGCCATCCCCTCGGGCCCGCCGAAGGAAACCACCAGCAGCGCGTCATATTTATGAGTGCTCATTCGCCGCGGTCGCTTTTCCAGCCGGTTCCGGCGCCGCGTAGCCGTATCGTTGCAAATAGTCGCCGCAGCGGGCGCGAATCTTGGCGGCCAAGCGCTCTTCCAGCTCGTATTTATTGGTCCGATAGTTCTTCACGCCTTCAAGATACTTCGCCACCGCGGGCCGTGCCGTCTCGAAGTCGCCCAAATTCAGCCGTCGATAGATCTCGTCAAGCCGCGGCAGGGGTTCGGCCACCAGGTCTTCGTAACGCAGCTCAACGAAATTCGCCTCGGGAATCAATCCCCGCTCTTGCTCGAACCGGCCATACATCAGCTCGAACATGTCGAAAACGCGGTCTTCGAGAGATTGCTCGCCGCGGATTTGGAGCGACACTGCATCGGTCATCCGCGCCCAGGTGCGGATCGATGAAGGAATCACCACTCGCGGATCGCGCACGATGTGTACGAAGCGGGCGTCGGGATACAACTCGAGGATCGTCTTCACTCGCGCCGTGTGCGGCGGCGATTTGACGACAATCCGCGCGGAAGTGTCTTTCAAATTGAGCCGCCGCATGAACCAGTCCATTCCGCATAGCCAGCGCTTCCGCTCCTCGGCGGAAATGCCCTGAAGCGTGAGAAACTCCGTGTGAACGCCCCGATTGGGAAATGCCCATTCGAGATACGGCGAACCGACCCCTAGATTCATGAGCGCGAATTCATCTTCCTGAGGCCGCTCGAAGCCGAAGGCCATGTCGTCCATCGGCCGTGTCTTGGGAAGCAGCCAGCCAAGCCAGCGGGTAATGAAGCCCGCGGAAAGGAGGAAGTGCCGCGGGGCCATGCAATCGTAAGTGGTCGGATAAATGAATCGCCTGTCTTGCACGAGCAGCTCGTGCAACAGCGTCGTGCCGGTCCGCCAATGCCCGATCACGAAGAGCGGCGGATTCCCGAGCGGCGTTCGCCGCGCGCGGCCCCCATAGATCGCCTCGCTGATCCAAGCCAGCACGAGATTGATCCACGTGACGAGCGAAATGGCGATCGCCATCGGGATCCGCGTCGGAGAGACGGCGAAGCGATTGGCCGCCAGCAGCCGGAACCACACGCCCGGCGTCATGCCGTGCCAAGGTCGCGGCGTTCGCATCGGCAGCGTCGTTCGCTTTTCTTTCGCCATGTCGCTAGCTCATTGCCCAGTTTAGGGTTGGACGATGCACCGGCGGAGCCGCATTAATGCCCGCAGCATCTTCAGCCGGCTCAACACGCCCCCCTTCGGCGCGACGAGCTGCACCCGCATGCGGAACTCGGCCGACAGTGGCCGCACTTCGCCGGCCACCAGGATCCGCTTGAAATCGGCCTCGGTTGTGCGAATCACGACTTCGGCCTGCTCATCCAAGCCGGGCGCCACCTCGCCAATTCCGCTGCGAACAAAAAACGTGAATCGCTTTCCGGTGTCGGTGAATTCGTAGCCGATCGTGTAGGACAGATTCGCGGAGCGCCGGGGATTGAGCCGAGACGGCATCAGTCGCACGAGCGTCTCGACCGGTATTTCGGCGATCGTGGCGCCGTTGATCCGCGGCTTGTCGGGGAGGTGCTGCCGCTCGCGGAGCAATTCGGCGTCGCTGCGCATCCAGTTCTTCATCAGCGGATTGACGCAGTCGGCCGCCAGTCGTTCGAGCAATTCAGCTTTCTTTCGCCGTAGCTTCTTGCTCGCGGGCTGCCCAACGAGCAATACCTGAGCCAGCCAAAGTGCCCAGCGGACGTTGCCTTGTGATTCGGCCGCCTCGATCTGGCCGATCACTCGCTCGGGGCCGCCGATGAGCGGAACTAGCTGACGGGCGACCTCTTTGAGCGTGAACGGGTCGAGATTGGCCGCATCGCCGTCGAACCAGCCGACATATCCGCAGTAGATTCCGCGAATGGCGCCGCGCAGCGTGCCATAACGCTCCTGCAAATAGGGATGCTCGCGCAGATCGCGCGGCAAGTCGATTTCCTCGACGAGTTCATCCGGCGTTCGTCCGGCATTGATTCCCGCCACGACGGAATCGTGCACCCGCGCGATCGCGTCGCGATAAACGGTGAGCAGTTCGTGGATCTCTCGCGCGCCGCAAATCGTTTCCGTGTGCCCGAGCACCATCACTTCAGGCGCCGGATCGAGGCGGCGCATCGCATCGAGCGAATCGATCCATTGCCGCACGGGTCGTGGCGGCACTCCGCGGATCGCA
This sequence comes from Pirellulales bacterium, assembly GCA_035939775.1. NCBI lineage: Bacteria > Pseudomonadati > Planctomycetota > Planctomycetia > Pirellulales > Pirellulales bacterium. The sequence goes on from DASZFO010000292.1 coordinate 16,523, forward strand.
TACAGATTTGGAAACCCCCGGTAGATATTGTCGCCGGCGAATAGCGTCCGCTCATCCGGGAGCCAGACAAACAGATGATCGTGCGTCTCACCGGGCGCCGCATGCAACTCGATCCGCACTTCACCGATCTCGAATGAGGTGCGCGACTCGAGCAACGCAGTCGGGAACCGAATCGGCGGCCGCGGCTCGCCGCTCAATCGAAACGGCGGCCCGATTGTGTCTCGCGCGACCTGGTCGAGCGGCAGCGCCGCCCCGGATTGCTTCGCGCCGCGTGTGAAATGGGCGGCTGGCATGAGCTGCGTGACTTCGAGTTCGCCGGCAAATCCTTGCTGCGCCCAGATCGGGACTCCCGAATCGCAGAACGCATCCGCTCCACCGATATGGTCGGGATGTGAGTGCGTATAAATCACGGCCCGCGGCGGCCCGCCCGCCCGTTTCTCGAACTCCCGCCGGATTTCCCGCCCGGTTTGCAGGGACGATGCCGTATCGATCACGACAAATCCGCCATCGACCGCGATCATCCCGACATTCGCCAAATCGTAATCGAGAGCGCAATGGACGCGCCCATAAGCCTCGACCCGCGGCCCAAACCCATCCTTCGGCACCCCGCATGTCCCAGGGTCGTTCAGCAATCCGGAAGAGGCGAGCTTATTCATGCCGCAGCGGAACCCGATCGATAAAATGAGCCGATGACCCCGACGGGAGTCGAAACCGAATTTATCAAGGGTAACAGCGTAAGCGACCTGCGGCAACCGCCCGTTGCGAGTGCCGCAGAAACCACCTTGGCCGGCTCCCCAACGTGTAGTAGATTAAAAGATACGGAGACTTGATCAATGTCCATCACCATCCAGCTTCCAGAGCACATCGAGCAGCAGCTTCGTCGAGACATCGGCGACCTCGATCAGGTGGCCAAGGAGGCTGCGTTGGTGGAGATGTACCGGCAGGGGAAGCTCACGCACCACCAGCTTGCGACGGCATTGGGTCTCGACCGCTTTGAAACGGAAGCACTGCTCAAGCGACACAACGTCACCGAAGACTTGTTGACGCCTGAGGAATTGGGCGCTCAAATTGCGAACTTGCGCAAACTTGTCAGCGGATGATCGTCGTCTCTGATACAACGCCGCTGAACTACTTGGTGCTTATCAAGGCCGATCATGTATTGCCCGCTCTCTTCGGGCAAGTCATCGCGCCGCCTATCGTGTTGAGCGAGATGCAGCACGCGAAAGCTCCCGCGCAGGTCCAGTCGTGGGCCAAGAACGCGCCGGCGTGGCTGGACATTCGCTCGCCCACAATCGTTCCGCAGCTTGGAGCGTTGGGACCGGGGGAGTCGGCGGCGATCGCCTTGGCCCAGGAACTTAATGCTGACGCGATTCTCATCGACGAGCGCGATGGCACAGCCATTGCGACACGAATGGGCATAAAGGTTACGGGCACACTCGCGATCCTCGGTATGGCCGCCGAGCAGGATTTAATTTCGTTACCCGCGGCGATAGCGGACCTTCGCCGCACGACGTTTCGTGGTCCAAGGGAATTCATCGAGGAACTTCTCCGACTCGATCTGGCGCGACGATCACGAACTCAATAATGACTCCATGGGGAGTCAAGCCGGAGCAATGGTGGACCAATGCGGGACATTCCGGTCTTCTTTGAAAAGTAGAATGTCCCCGTTTCTTCCCCCTACCATCATCCAGATCGTCGGCGACCCGATAGACCGCGCGGCATTGTGCGGTGCATGAATTTGTCCACTGCGACAGCATCCTGAAAGGATGCGAGACATTAGCCGGCGGTCGAGGCCGTTCGGCCGACACCGCCGGTTCCGAGAAGCGCAAACGTTGTTCGACACTGGCAGGGGTCGCAGCGCTCTGGCACCCTTTCAGGGTGCGACGGCGATTTCCCTTGAGGCTGACCGGTGGTATCGGCCGCCTGCGGCCTCGACCACCGGCTAATGGCTTCGAACCCTACCGGGTTCCCCGGAGGCCGCCACTCCCTGTCTGACATTCGCGGAACAGAATCTGGATCAGTCGCATGCGGTCAGCAGGCCGCGATTTGCACAGCCCAGACCGCGCGGGTTGTGGCGAGCTAGGATGCACCAGCTCAAGAAAAAAGTGGATTTTCGAGTCTTCTTGGAAACGTAGAATGTCCCGTTTCTTCTCCGGTCGTCAATAATGCGTCCCTGTCGGCGCTCGCAATACCGCCGGCCGATCAATATTATCATCACCGCGCCAATTCTTAGATCGCAGTTTCTCCCACTGATTAACAAGCTGTTTCGCGCGATAGTTGAAGTCTTTTCGGTCGTCCATTGCGTAATCTACTCGGGTTTTCAACCACTCTTCGCAATCATTGTACAAGAACACTTTTTGGCTCTCATACGGGCCGCCCTCGGCGACTTTATTCAGGTAATCCACTTCCGCGACGCCAGCGAGTGCAAGCTGCTCGACGAACGCCTGTCGGCTATTCAATTCCTCGCGTCCGATCGAGTGCGCCGCCTTGATTTGCACTAACTCGGCATTCAGTTTCAGCAACCCGGCGTTCAGTTCTGCTATCTGATTAAACTGAGTATTGATTACGTCCAATCGGTCGTTCGCGGCACGTTGGGCTTGGTCTGTTTCCTGGCGTTGAACTAGAAATCCGGCAACGTAGCCCAAAACCGCTCCGAGGATTGTCGCTATAACCGAATTCCGCATAAGGCACCCTTCGTCCCAAGAAGTCTACAAACGTCCACTATGAACAACGGCTATTCCGGATCAGTATACCCGCCCGTCCAGCGGGTTGCATCAATAGGCGTCGGCCGACAACGCGTCCTCTTGCTTTGGCAGACGTAACGGCTAGTATCGCAGGTATCGGGACGGTCGCGCGGGTTGCAAACCGGTCGCCCAAGCGAACTCGGCGGTGAGCGCCTTTCTTACCTTGTGGCGATCGCTGCTGGGTTCGGCCCGTTCTTTACGAGGTAAGATCAATGGTTGCGAATCCTTCCGTCCAAGCTGGCGAAGCCAGCGACGAGGCCATGCTCGGGCAGCTTCACTCGACTGCCCGGGGAATTGTCGCGGCACTCGTTAGTTTGCGTGGGCACGTCATAGATATGCGGTGGCATAACCGCCCCAGCGCGCTGCCCGCAGACCGACAGCGAATTATCGGCGAAATCGAGTCCGATTTGGCCAAGTTGCGGCAGCTCACCGGCGATGCGCGAACACAACCGTCCGACGTACATGCGCTGACAACCGCGTTCGACGGGAGCGTGGTCGAAAAGGAACATGCCGGCATTCGCGGGCGCAGTTATCACGACATCGCCTTCAAACTAGGAGAGTCCGCGTGTGAAACGATCAAAGCACAGCTCGGCGTGGACCTCGTAGTTGCGGCGAGCGAATGGATTGACACCATCAGATTTCGCCAGGATAGATTGGGCCAATTGCTGGCCGAAGAATATGCGAGAGCCGTCGAGGCCGTCCGCCGGAGCGGATCAGCGACCATCGACGCGCTGGCCGGTCAGGCGGGAAGCGGCCGCGCAAAACCAATCGGCAGCGCGATTGTTTCCGGCAACGAAGCGCGAGACAAGTGGATTTACGACGAAGCCCGCAAGACGACGGGCTGGAAAACCATCGTTGCTCGCCTAAAGAATAAACCGAAGAAATGGCTGCGGATCAGTTCCGTTAGTGGCATCAAAGCGGCCGCGGTTCGCTATGCGGACCGCCACGAACTGCCTCTCCCGGATCCGCGAAAGGCTGGCCGGAAACCGGTTTCATATCGACGCGCAATGTGAGCGCAATTGCGCTCCATCTCGGTCAATTTTCGCTTGCGGCGCGCTGCAGTACCATTCTCGCAACAGCCCGATGATGGGCGGAAAGCGAGAAGTAAATATGAGTGCGGCGGCAAACGAATCTATTCCCTCTCTGCTGATCATTTGTCATAATCAAATCATGGTCGAAGTGTTCTACGAAGCCGCGGCGCGGGAACAGTTCGAGCGGTTGCCGGGGCGGATCAAGGCCCGCGTGTTCGGCATCGTGGAGCGATTGGCTCGGTGGCCCGAAGTGAGCGGAGCGAAGCCATTGCGGGGCGATTTGTCGGGCCGGTATCGAATTCGCACCGGCGACTATCGCGTGCAGTTTCGCGTGGAAGGCAACGTCCTGTCGATCGAGAAGATCGGCCACCGCGATCGGTTCTACGAAAGGTGAAGTATGTCCACACTGTCACAACGCTTGGTCATCGAAGGAAAGCGGTACATCCTCTTGCGGGAAGCCGAGTACGAATCCTTATGCCGAGAAGCGGGCCGGTTCGAGAATGTGCCCGACGATGACTTGCCCGCGCTACCCAAAGCCGACCGGCGGGGTCGCGTTCCGGCCGTCGAATATAGCCGCGTGTCGCTGGCCCGCGATTTGATTCGCCAGCGCAAGGCGGCCGGACTGTCGCAACAACAGCTAGCCGATGCGGCGCGGGTCCGGCAGGAAACCATCTCGCGGATCGAATCCGGCAAGCATAGCGTGACGATCAAGACTTGGGACAAGATTTTCAAGGCGCTGGAAACGGCGCAGCGCAAGAAAGGCAAGTGACTCCGAGGAATTCGACGCCGCGCGATACTTCTCGAATGAACTAGAAGCAGTTTCAAAACCGCTGTGAGAAGGGGACAGTCCCCATTTTACTCCACGGCCATCGAGGCGTTGGTGCAGGGCGCAAAATGGGGACAGTCCCCGACGGTTTTGAAACTGCTTCTAGTGACCCCGACGGGACTCGAACCCGTGTTACCGGCGTGAAAGGCCGGTGTCCTAGACCGCTAGACGACGGGGCCAAAAAGTTGCGAGCCGAATCGCCGATCACGCGTCTAACCGAGAACCACCTGCGGAAAGGGGGAGACTGCCCTTGTGCTTCGGAGACAACCTCACCCCGGCCCTCTCCCAACAAGGGCGAGGGAAAGGCGGCGGATAGTCCCCGGCGGTTCTCGAAGCGGACAGCGCGCCGACAGACGGCTATCAATTTACAACCGACCCGCACCCAAACAAAGCCCTAATTGGTTGGCGCGATGGAGGTCGAGGCACTCGAGTCTCAGCCATCATCGATCGGAACGCCGCGTCCGACGGAACGCCACGGAGAACGTTCCCTACATCGTCGTCGCAATGGGTGGAGCGTCCAATAGGCCGCGAGCCAGCAGGCAACTCGCGCGGCTCAAGACAGAGATCAAGCGGAAACGCAGGGGAGAGAACCCTTCGAAATCGTGAGGCTCGACGGCGTCAGCCGGCCGAGTCAGCTTCGCTGGCCGAATGGTTTTCCGCGGGCGCAGCACCTTCGGTCGGAGCATGTGTGTCGGCACGGGAGTTGCGATGAATCGCATCGTATACTTCGCGACGATGCACGGGCACTTCCTTCGGCGCTTCCACGCCAAGCCGAACCTTATCCCCACGGATTTCAACGACAACGATCGTGATGTCATTATTAATGACAATACTTTCGTTCTTCTTACGGGAGAGAACCAACATCGTGTTTTCCTTCTTTCGCCACAGCCGCCTTGGCGTTGATGGCACGTCGCCGTCAGTCGACCCGTTCGACTGAACTCCGCCAGTTCCAGGGCCATTTTCGGGGCGAATTCGCTTGCACGGCGCACCGACTTGAGGGCGTTCGCGCAAGCGCTTCCTTCAATTTACTTTACGTGCCAGCGGCGCGGAGTCAAGCAAATCGGCGGCCGGTTTGAGGCCATTTCGCCAAGGAATATCGACTTTGGCATAAAATTAGTCACTGCCCGAATCCGCGCGCTGGCTTGAAGCGATGCAAAAACCAGCGGATTGCGATCAGCGGAGCGCAATTTAAACCCTATGATCGTCTAATGTTACAATCCAGAGTCGTTCTGCTGCCGCGAATGGTTTCAGGTGGACTTTAACCAGCGACGTGAGCGCGAATCAAGTCGAAATCGCCGCTCCGGTTAGTCGGCGCTTTTTTCGCTTTTTCCGTCTTGGGGGGCAGGAAAAGCTCTCGCTTTGGGAAAATTGCGACCGTTTTTCCGCTCGCTTGCGTAGGCCGGCGACATACATATAATTCGAGTGTCGAATTGGATTTGCCACGGCGGGACTTAGCTATCCCGGGTCCGCGGTCTTGGGTCGCACTTTCGCGCATTCGCCATCGGGGATCGGAGTCGCTGGAATGGGACATTGGCTTCGCGATATTTGGGACGCCGTTTCAACGGTCGCGGCCGGTATGTGGGTTACGCTGCGCTATTGGTTCAAGACCTACGAACCGGGCCGGCGGACGTTCACCGAGAAGTTCGAATATCCCGAATTGCCCGTGCCGGTCGCGGCGCGGTATCGCGGCTTTCATCGGTACGATCTGACGACCTGCATCGCCTGCGACCAATGCGCAAAGGCCTGTCCGGTGGATTGCATTTACATCGGGAAGGAGCGGGTGACGAACGGCAAAGGTTTCAAAATCACGGGCTTCACGATCGACTACTCGAAGTGCATGTTTTGCGCTCTGTGCGTCGAGCCGTGCCCGGTGGATTGCATTTTCATGGGGGCAACGCACGATTTGAGTTGCTACAGCCGCGACGGCTGCATCGTCGATTTCGCGCGGCTGCCCGTGGACGTGGCCTGGGGCCGCGCGACGCTCAATCCGACGGCAGTAGCGGATTCCAAAGTGCTCGTCGAGCCGGTGCACGGAGGTCCGAATCAATAGTAGCAATTGGCAAGGCGCAAGTTCGACGTCGCACTTGTGCGGCGATGGCTCGACCGCGGCGAATTATCGCGACGTAGACGCGAATGCTTTGAAAAGGTGCTGGCCATGAACGATGACCTTCCGACCGAGCGAAAGCTGTTCACTGTCGAGCAGGTCAATTCGATGCTGCCGCTGGTTCGGGCGATCGTCAAGGATTTGGCAAATCTTTCTCTCGAGGTGGTCGAGCGCCGCGAACGGCTGGCGCATCTGATGTCGGGGCGAAACCTTGAGCCGGGCGACCCGTATCGCGCCGAATTAGTGCAGATCGAGGAAGAATTGGAGAAAGACGCCCGGCGGCTGCGCGACTACGTTGAAGAGCTGCGTGAGTTGGGCGCCGAGCCGAAGAATGGCATCGAAGGGTTGGTTGACTTCCCGACGATTGTCGACGGCCGCGTCGTCTATCTCTGCTGGAAGCTCGATGAGCCTGAAGTGCTCTTCTGGCACGAATTGGATGCCGGATTTCAGGGCCGCCAGCCATTGCCGACCGCCGCCGCGGTGTGACGTCAGGTCGCCGCCTGGCGACTTGCGTCCGGTGTGCTCGTGAAGATCATCCTTGCCAGCGGTTCAGCGCGCGTGGTAGACTCGCCACGTTGGTCGCGAATGCGGCACGAAGCGAATTCGCTCGCCACAGCAATCGGCGTGCCCGGCACGATGGTCGGTATGTTTAGCGGCAACGTCCGCTTCGCCCGTCGTGAATCGTACGCAATCTATCGTGGAGACCAGAAAATGAAGCGTATCGGATTGTTCATCGTTTTAGTATGCGGATTGACGGCCGCGATTGGCTGTTCGGAGGTCAAACGAAAGGCCGAGGAAGCGGCTCGCGCCACCGAGGAGCGTGCCATGGGCAAAGGTGAAGAGGCCGCTCGTGAGGCCGGCAACAAGGCGGTCGATAGCGCCGCCACGGCTGCTGCTGGCTCGTCCGAAAAAGATGCCGCTGACGCCAAAAACCGCGACAAGCTGAAAGGCAAAGACGACGACGACAAGTGACGCGCGGTTTCGGCGCGGTTCAAGCGCCGGTGCCGCACGAGTGCGGCGGCTAAATGACGATTTGCCGCTTTCCGTTTGTCACTTGTCGTTTCCCTAGTCCCCAGCCCCTAGTCCCGAGTCCCTCCCGATGTCTTCGATCAATCTCAAATCGCTTGTCGGCAAACTCAGTCCTGTTTCGCGCCGGGCGCTGGAATCCGCGGCGGGGATGTGCCTGTCGCGGACCAATTACAACGTCGAGATCGAGCATTGGCTCTTGAAGTTGCTCGAGCCGGCGGATTCCGATTTGGCGCGGGTCGTCAAGCATTACGAGATCGATCCCTCGCGCGTCAATCGCGATTTGACTCGCGCGCTCGACAAGCTCCGCACCGGCAACGCCCGAGCGCCGGAACTCTCGCTCGAGGTGGTCGATGCGATGCGCGAGGGTTGGGTGATTGCATCGCTTAAGTATGGCAGTCCGGTGGTCAGGTCGGGGCACATTTTGGCGGCGCTGCTGACCGATCGAAACCTATCGGGGCGGATTCGCACCAGTTCGGAAGAGCTGGCCAAGATTCCCGCCGAGCAACTTGAAAAAGATCTGCCCGCACTCACGGCCGACACCGCCGAAGCGGCGGAAGCCGCCCGCGCGCAGCCGGCGGCCCAAAGCGATGGTTCGCCGCGCCCTGCATCCCCCGATTCGAAGACTCCGTCGCTCGATCAGTTCACTTCGAATCTGACCGAACAGGCCAGGAAGGGCAAAATTGATCCGGTGCTGGGTCGCGATGCCGAAGTGCGGCAGATCATCGACGTGCTGACGCGCCGCCGCCAGAACAATCCGATCCTCACCGGCGAGGCGGGAGTCGGCAAGACGGCGGTCGTCGAGGGATTTGCCCTCCGAATCGCGGCCGGCGATGTGCCCGATGCGCTCAAGAACGTCGCTCTGCGAACGCTCGACCTAGGCCTGCTGCAAGCTGGCGCGGGTGTCAAAGGAGAATTCGAGAATCGTCTCCGGTCGGTGATTGACGAGGTCAAGGCCTCTCCGACCCCGATCATTCTTTTCATCGACGAGGCCCACACGATGATCGGCGCCGGCGGCCAGGCCGGGCAAGGCGATGCCGCAAACCTGCTCAAGCCGGCACTCGCCCGCGGAGAATTGCGCACCATCGCCGCCACGACCTGGGCGGAATACAAGAAGTATTTTGAGCGCGATGCAGCGCTTGCCCGGCGGTTCCAGGTGGTCAAGGTCGAGGAGCCGAGCGAAGATGCCGCCGTCGAGATGATGCGCGGCCTGATCGAAACGCTCGAAAAGCACCACGGCGTGCGAATCTTGAACGAGGCGGTCGTCGACGCGGTGCGGCTCTCGAACCGCTATATCTCGGGCCGGCAATTGCCCGACAAATCGGTAAGCCTCTTGGATACGGCATGCGCTCGGGTCGCGATTGGGCAGGGAGCGACGCCGCCGGCCGTCGAGGACCGCCGGCGCCGCGTCGAGCAATTGGGCGTGGCGATTGGCGTGCTCGAGCGGGAGAACGTCACCGGCGCCGAGCACGACAAGAAGTTGGGTGAGTTGAAGGTCGAACTGGCGGCCGTAAAGGACGAACTGAAGGCCCTCGAAGAGCGCTGGGCCAAGGAGCGCGAGCTGGTGACGCAAATCCGCCAGCTTCGCGATCAACTCGAAGGCCGCCCGGCCCCCGTGAAGAAAGTGGCTGACGTGGCGAAACCTCCCGAGCCGATCAAACCGGTCGAACTGACGGCGCAAGATCGCGAACGACGCCGCGGCGAATTGGACAAGCGGACCGCCGAGCTGCGCGAATTGCAAGGCGAGACGCCGTTGATGTCGGTCTGCGTCGATTCGCAGGCGATCGCCGACGTGGTCTCCGCCTGGACCGGAATCCCCGTCGGACGGATGGTGTCGAACGAGATTCAGACCGTGCTGAATCTCAAGCAGAAGATGGAAGAGCGGATCATCGGCCAATCGCACGCCTTGGAAGCGATCGCCCAAAGCATCCGCACGTCGCGGGCGCGGCTGACCGATCCGCGGCGGCCGATCGGAGTGTTCATGCTCGTCGGCCCCAGCGGCACCGGCAAGACGGAGACGGCGATCACTTTGGCCGATCTGCTCTACGGCGGCGAGCAGAACATGACCGTGATCAACATGTCGGAATTCAAGGAGGAGCACAAAGTATCGCTCTTGATGGGTTCGCCGCCGGGCTATGTCGGCTACGGGGAAGGGGGCGTGCTCACCGAGGCGGTCCGACGCCGGCCATACAGCGTCTTGCTGCTCGACGAGCTGGAAAAAGCCCATCCCGGCGTGCAGGAGATTTTCTACCAGGTGTTCGACAAGGGGACGCTTCGGGACGGCGAAGGTCGCGACATCGACTTTAAAAACACGGTGATCTTGATGACCTCGAACGCGGCCTCCGACACCGTGATGAAGCTCTGCGCCGATCCCGACACGATGCCCGACGCAGCCGGATTGGCCGAGGCCCTGCGCCCTGAATTGCTCAAGGTCTTCAAACCGGCGTTCTTGGGACGGATCAGCATCGTGCCGTATTTTCCGCTCAGCGACCAGGCCTTGCGGAACATCATCGAGCTGAAACTGCGGCAGGTCCGCCGGCGGGTCGAGGAGAATTACCAGGCGGAATTCAGCTACGATCCGAATCTGGTGACGACGATTGCCTCGCGCTGCAAAGAGGTCGAAAGCGGCGCCCGCAACATCGACCACATCATCTCGCGCACGCTCCTGCCCGAGCTGTCCGCCGAGTTCCTTTCGCGGATGGCCGAAGGAGGTGCGATCGAAAAAGTCCGCCTCGGCGTCGATGCCGCCGGCAACTTCGTCTACGACATACAATAGTTCAATGACGAATTCCTAGTGACGAATGTCTAAAGAATGACGAAGCACGAATGACGAAGACCTGCCGCGGTGGGACGAATCACGTTGCTCTTGCTTCCGCGTCCCATAGCCCCCAGTCCCCAGCCCCTTCCTATGCCTAGCACATTTCTGCAAATCGCCGATCTGCCCGCCGCCGGCGCTGAAGACAAGGGCTGGATCCCGGTCAAGAACGTCAGCCTGGGGATCACGACCGAGGTCGGCAAGTTCGAGCGCGGCAAGGCTCGCCAGGTGAACACCTCGGAACACAATGACATCGAGATCAAGAAGCCGCTCGATCGCGCGTCGCTATTCCTGGACGTCGCTTGCAGCGACGGCCGGGTCCTCAAGAGCGTCGGGCTGGCCTTCAGCCGCGAAGGAGAGAAGGAAATCTATCTCAAGGTCGAGCTGAAAAACGTTTTCGTCAGCGAAATCGGCCTCGATATCGCCGACGGCGAGGAACCCGAGGAGACGGTCAAGCTCAACTACGAATCGATCGTCTGGAAATTTCGCCCCAAGCTCAAGTCGGGCCAGATGGGCAACTGGGTCGCCGCCGGCTGGGACCGCTCGGAGCTTCGCGAAATCACGCCGAGCTAAACCGATGTCGAAATTCGAAGAACTCTGCGCGGCCTATGGCGGCGTCAAGCACGAGTACGACACGTATCGCCACGAGTGCATGGCTTTCGTCGGCACGCTTGTGGCGGGCTTGCGCGATTATCTCGAAGCGCCGGAAGGGTTCGTCAACCTGTTTGCCAAAGGGGGCTCGTTCGCCGGGCGGAAAGTCGATGGCCCCGCCGCCGCGATGCACATGGGGGATGACACTTTCTGGCACTTCGGCATCGCCATCGATTTGTTCGAGGAATCGAACCAGATGCCGATGCACTGCGTGGGATTCGACATGCGGCTCAAGAAAGTGGGCCACAAATTCATCCTCCACGTCGAAGGGGGCCCGCCCTTCGAACTGACCAAAGAGAATCCCGACCGCCTTGCGCCGCTGTACGAATTCATCTTCCAATTCATCAAGGGGCGTTACGAAAACTCATTCAGCGAGTTCGTGATCAAGGGGGACGCGTCGCGACGATTTGGGTTTTAGAACGCCTAACAAAACCGCCGGGGACTGTCCCCATTTTGCGCCCTGCACCATCGCCTCGATGGCCGCGGAGTAAAATGGGGACTGTCCCGGACTTTCCGCTTTGCCCAGGCGGTTCTCGGATAGGCTCTAAGCGAAGACGTTTCCGTCACTGCGCGCTCGCAAGCGCAAACCAATCGACGGCCCGATCGAACTCTTTCGCCTGCCAACCGACTTCAGCCAGCACTGGCGGAACTGCGCGGCGCGACAGTTCGTCGCGATTGCTGTCGATGCTCGGATCGTCGTCGGGGGCGGTCGGGTGGTTCAGCACGATCCCGGCGACCGGCAGGCCTTCGCGAAACGTCGCCGCCACGATCAGCGTCTGCAAGGTTTGGTTGATCGCCCCGAGCGCGTTTCGGGCGACAACCACGAGCGGATAGCCGAACTCCGCAGCCAGATCGGCAACGTACTCATCTTCTCCCACCGGCGACATCAGCCCGCCGATTCCTTCGACAATCACAATCTCTGCCCGCTCCCGCCAATAATCCAAGCCGGTCCTGAGCAGCGCTGCATCGATCCGCTTCCCTGCGGCGCGCGCCGCCAGATGGGGCGCAAGCGGCGCGGCAAACCGCTGCGGGCAAACTCGCTCCAAATCGCCCGGCCGCCCCGCCGCCTCCCAGAGCATGACGGCGTCGTCCGAGAAGAGAGTTCCTCCCGCATCGCGGCAACCACTGGCGATGGGCTTGTAAACGCCGACCGTCCGACGGTGTGCCACGAGCGCCCGCGCGATCAAGCTCGCCGCGTAGGTCTTCCCCACGCCCGTGTCGTTGCCCGTGATGAACAATCCCGGCAGCATTTGAATACCATAACAGGAAATAGCGTCCTGCTTACTCCCTCTCCCTCTGGGAGAGGGCTGGGGTGAGGGAAACTGTCAAAGGATTCAAATCTCAATCCTTCCCGTCCCAACCATCAACCCGCTTGCCGCGAGGAATAAAATCCTACAAACTGTCCGCACCGGCTGCTGTCCACCAATTTCCGACCCATTCGTATTCGTCAACCAACTCCAGGAGCGCCGTTATGCACCGCCCCGTCCATTTCGAATTCCATTGCACCGATTTGGCCCGTGACCGCGAGTTTTACTCGAAAGTGTTTGGCTGGAAATTCACGAAATACGAGGGAGGGAAGGAGGAGTATTGGCTGGCGACGACCGGCGAGCCCGGCGAGACTGGTATCAACGGCGGGATGATGAAATCGCCCGATGGCCAACCCCGCACGATCAACTCGATCAGCGTCGCCTCGGTGGATGCATCGGCCACGAAGATTCTCGCCGCCGGCGGCAAGCAGATCATGCCGAAGATGACCATTCCGGGCGTCGGCTTTGTCGCCTATTTCACCGATCCGGGCGGCCTGTGCTTCGGAATCTTTCAGGAAGACCGATCGGCCAGGTAGCGCGCCGGCAGCCTAGCTCGCGATTGCGTTCGTGATCGACAGCGAGCTGTTGGAAAAACTGGTGCCAGTCGCCGTGCCGACCGACTTGATCGCCCCGAAGCAGACCAGCACGATCAGGGCCATCATCACGGCATATTCCACTGCCGTGGGACCATCGTCGGCCAGCAAGAATTGGAGGAGCTTTTTCATGGCACGCAAAGTAGCAGCAACCGTGCGGTCGCCCGCCGCGTCGTATTGCCGCGCGGCACACGGAACAATCATGGCGGCCGCTTGGGTTCAAGCGGCGTTGCAGCATTCCACTTCAAGGCTACGTCGCCGTTTTAGTGAATGCAAACCGCGGCGACTGGATTCCTTTACCGCTTGACAATTGCGACGGACCAACCGCTAAATCCCGCAGTCCCGTCACCCCACCGACCGGCCAATGACGCGGAACGCCGCCCCAATCCATTCCGCGCTGGCCCCTTTTCAGTGGCCCGATTTCCGCCGCCTCTTCGCGGCCACCGCGTGCGCGACGTTCGCCAGCCGCGCGCTTGCCGTCGTGCTCGGTTATCGCGTCTACGCGCTGACCAATAGCACGCTCGCCCTCGGCGGCTTGGGGCTCGTCGAAGCGATCCCCTCGATCTCGCTGGCCCTCTATGGCGGGCACATCGCCGATCGGCGCGACCGGCGCTCGATCCTCCGCCTCACGCTCGCCGCGCTGGCGGTCTGCGCGATCGGACTTGCCGTGCTCGAGCAGATCGACGCCGGGCGGGTACAGTTATTCTTCCTCTACGCCGTGGTGTTCATCGCTGGCATTGCCCGTGGATTTGCCGAGCCGGCCGCGGGCGCTCTCGAGCCGCAACTCGTGCCACGCGATTTGCTGATCAACTCGTCGACGTTGATGGCGACCTGTTGGCTCATCGGGGCGATCATCGGCCCGTTGGCCGCCGGAGTCGCTTTCGCCACTCTGGGCGCCGCCTGGACGTTCGTCGGCATTGCGCTGCTCTATCTACTGGCTTGGCTCTCGATCCTGCGAATCCGTCCGCGGCCGATCCCCGCGGCGCCGCCCGGCGAATCGGTTTGGGAAAGCGTAGCGACCGGCGTTCGTTATGTGTTTGGCGACCAGGTGCTGTTCGGTTCGATGTCGCTCGATTTGTTCGCGGTGCTGTTCGGCGGCGTGATCGCACTCTTGCCGGTGTTCGCCCACGATATCCTCTTCGTCGGGCCGATCGGCCTGGGCGTACTCAACGCCGCGCCGACGACCGGGGCGCTCCTGACGATGCTCTGGGCCACACGGCATCCGCCGGTAAAGCACGCCGGGCGAAACTTGTTTCTTGCGGTCGCGGCCTTCGGGGTCACGATGATCGTGTTCGCGCTCTCGAAATCGATGGCGCTCTCGGTCGCGATGTTGTTTCTCAGCGGCGTGTTCGACGGCGTCAGCGTCATCATCCGCCGCTCGATCGTGCGGCTGCTGTCGCCGGAGCATCTCCGCGGGCGAATCGCGGCGGTGAACATGATCTTCGTCGGCTCGTCGAACGAATTCGGCGCCCTGGAAAGCGGCGTCGCCGCCACGCTGCTGGGCACGGTCCCCTCAGTCTGGGCCGGCGGCGTGGTCACGCTCCTCATCGTCGCCACCGCCGCCGCGCTCGCTCCCAAACTCCGGCGACTCAGCCTCGATCCGCACAGTGTTATCGAACGCGACGCTCAGGTGGACGATGCCATCGACGAAGACGAAGCGCCAGCGGCAAATACCGCCAGCGAAGGCGCGCCATGAACTGCCAGGTGATCCGTGAACTGCCGCGGTTTACCTCCGCAATTCTCTCCCTCGCCCTCGATGGGAGTGGGCCGGGGTGAGGGTGTCAGGCGAGCCAAAGGAGATTTCGCCTCCGCCGTCAAATGGCACACCCAGGCCCTCGAACGGACTCTGACCGTCGATTCAGACAAGAAGCCCGCCGATCTCCACGCCCGCTTGGAACTGTTTCAAGCCGCCAAGCCATACCGCGATTCGCCGATTGGGAAGTGATGCGGATGAGGTTCCCTTTGAGGCGCGTGAAGAGGAAGCAGTTCGCAGGGTCGGGATGCCGTCGTCCGATTCTCCCGTGCGCAACCGCGGCCGTTCCCGACATTCAATTCGATCGTCCAACTCTGAACTATTCTCGATGCGCATCGAAAGGGTCGGTTTCAAAGTTTCAGCCCCGTCACGGCCCGGCTGGCCAGTTGGGATCTGGGTCTCGGCCTTCTCACAGAGCTCGCTCAGTGGGGCGTTTCCGCGACCTGCTTACGCCGATGTCGTTCCGCGATTTATCTGTATCGGTACTTCGCTAGCCACCACCTTCGAGTTCTTCGTCGAAGTAATCGGAATCAATGCGCTTCAGGGCATATTGACGGGTCGTAGTAACACCAACCCCGAAGTCAATCATCAGCTCTGCCAGCCGCTGCCCGTCGATTAAAACGATGCGTCTCTCGATTCGATCCACATAGTCGCGGGAGTCCTTGCTGAATCTAGAAGTGGTAATCAGCACACCTTTCTTGGCGCGATACGCTTCCATGCTGCCCGCAAAAGCCTGAACGACAGGCCGTCCGACCTGATTGTCTCGCCAGCGCTTTGCGTGGATGCACACGACATCCAATCCGAGGCGGTCCTCGTTGATGATTCCATCAATGCCCTCGTCGCCCGATTTGCCAATCGTTTTTCCAGCGTCGTCAATTGATCCACCGTAGCCCATCGCAACGAGAAGTTCGACGACCAACCGTTAAAAAAACTCGGAGAGCTCGTTTTGACCTGCTCAAGCAAGTCGTCGGCAAGGGCGGTGCGCAGATCGTGATAGGCAGACTCGAGTGCCTCTTCCGGTGTCGCGTCTTGACCAGCACTGTTCGTTTGTTCGCCGACGATCTCGTCTGCCGATTTCGATTTGAATCTCGCGAATTCCACAAATGCCGGAAACTGCATGAGGAATCGAGCAGTGACGGCTTCGGGCGGATGTTCCAAAACTGATCGCCCAGCTTGGCTAACCCGAATGATGCCCCGCCGAACCGATTCAAGTAGTCCAGCCTTCAAAAGATAGGTTCGACCCCACCCGACTCGGATTGCGATAACGGTCTGTTGTCCGCTCGGAAGACGCTTTTGACGTTCTTCATCAGGCAAGCCGAGTTCCCCCGAAATTCCCCGTACCAAGTCTTTCATGCGATGCTCGTGATCATCGGCAACGGCCCGCAGTAACGGCAGCATCAGCCCTTCGTAATCAGGAATTGCCATACTGCCGTAACCTCGCTCAAGATCGTGAAATCGGAGACCCACGGACGCTTGCTTCAAGCCGCCAGTCTAGCCGCTGCGATGGAAGCTGCAAGTCGAGGCGAGGCTCCCCGACATCGCTGATGGAAGCAGTCCGCCCTATAATGCGCGCACTTCGCAGAAGTAAACCATCCACGCCGGATTTGTTAGGCGCTCTATGGGAGGATGCATGATCGGACTGCAACGCATTGAAGTGGCCGGGCAACGGTTTGTGTTGTTGCCGGAAGGGGAATACGACCGGCTCTGTTCGCGGGCTGGGGAAGCCGTGCCGTTTACCGACGACGATTTGCCCCCGCTGCCAAGGCCCAACAAAGACGGGAGTTTTCCGGCCGTGGAGTACGCGCGGATTTCTTTGGCCCGCGACATCATTCGCGACCGCCGCGCCGCCGGGCTGACGCAGCAGCAGTTGGCCGATTTGGTCGGCGCGCGCCAGGAAACTATTTCACGGATCGAAACCGGCAAGCACACGGCGTCAGTCACGCTGGTCGACAAAATCGACCGCGCGCTGCGCAAGGCGCTGGCCAAGCGCCAGCAACTTGACAAGTTTCGCAAATAACGTAAATAATTACGTAATATGCGAAATATCCGAGCGCTCGATGCTCTGCTTCCGAAAACGCGCCAGGGAATCTTGGCGGCGATACTCGTGCGGCCGGAGAAGGCGTGGTACGTCTCCGAATTGGCGCGCCGCATGGGCGTGCCTTCGTCGAGCCTGCAACGAGAACTGCAACAGCTCAGCGAGGCAGGTATCCTCAAAGTGCAACGGCAAGGACGGATGGCCTATTACCGGGCCAATACAGGCTCGCCTCTATTTCCCGAACTCCGCGGCTTGCTGCTGAAGACGGCCGGGTTGGTGGATGTGTTGGCCGACGCTTTGAAGCCGCTCGCCGCAAAGCTGCGGATCGTTTTTGTGTATGGCTCGATCGCCAGCGGCAAGGAGCAAAGCGACAGCGATATCGACCTGATGGTCGTTGGCACCGTGCCGCCCGCGGAGTTGGCAGTGCCGTTGCGTCGCGCGCGCGAGTCGCTGGGCCGGGAGATCAATTCCACCGTTTACTCGCCCGCGGAATTCGCCAAGAAACGGGCGACGAAAGATCATTTCCTGACGCGGGTGTTGGACAAGCCCAAGCTGTTTGTGTTAGGCAATAGGGATGAGCTGGGCGAAGCTGCTGTCTGACAACCGCGTGACCCGCATCCCGCCGAGCAAGGCGGAACTGGATAATCTGCGCTCGATCGTAACGCGGAGCCTTAAAGACGTGACGGCGGCAGGCCTTTCGGCCGATGCACGATTCATCATGGCTTACGACGCCGCACGAACGCTCTCCTTGATGATCGTGCGGGCCGCAGGCTATCGTCCCAGGTCGGTCGGCGGGCATTACAACACCTTCCTAGCGCTGGAAGCGGCTGACCCAGCTTTCGCGGCGCTATCGGCCTATTTCGACGGCTGCCGGATGAAACGCAACGATTGCGAGTATGACTTCGCCGGAGGCATCAGCGACACCGAGGCGGCTGGCCTACTCAAGACGGTTCAACAGTTCGCGATTGACGCCGAAGCGTGGGTGAAGGCCCACCACCCGAAAATGACCTGACTGGCAAGCGCACATTTGAGCGTCAGGGAGAAAACGAGTAGCGGCGACTGGACTCGAACCAGTGACACACGGCTTATGAAGCCGTTGCTCTAACCAACTGAGCTACGCCGCCAAGCAAGAAAAACGACTTGAAAATCAAGCGTATCAAAACCGCCACCGCCGACAAGCCCTGGAGACGCAACCGAGCGGCAGGGTTGGCTCGCGCCGCATGCCGAATCGGCGAAGACACTTTAGCCGGTGCCGCGCGGAGATGGGCCGGGCTACCCCGCGGAGCCTTTCCAAAGCGGATGACCGGTCCCTGAACGGATTCCGCAATTTGTTGACACCCCTGAAATTGAGGGTACAATCTCGCCAAGATTGGCGTTGCGCGGTGGCCTTAGGGCCACGGCAAAGGGGCAATCCCCAGTTTTGTTCCGCCGGCCATCGCGGCGATGGTGCCAGCGCAAAATGTGGGCACTCCCCGCCACGGCGGATGTTCCACCCAGCGGATTTGTGAGAGGTTCTTAAGTCAGCGCCCGATTCAAAGGAAGTTATCATGAAGCGTCTTCCGCGCGCCTTGTCATCGCACTGGCGGATAGCGATCGCACTCGCGCCAGTTATGTTGGCGCTTTCGGCGGCGCCGTTGCCGGCCGGCTTCATCGGTTGGACGTATTCCGTGGCCAGCGACGGGCTTTCCAGCCAAATTTCCCGCACGACTAACGGCGGGACGAATTGGTCGGTTCAAGAGAACGCCAGCGGTCATCTCCAGTCCCTTGCCTTTTCCGATACGCTGCACGGCTGGGCAGGGATTAACGGTTCTTCGAGCCTCCTGCACACGACCGACGGAGGCGTTTCGTGGACGTCGGTGAGCACGGGCGTGGGGACTGTCGGCTTCCTGGGGATTTCCGCGCTCGATGCACAGAATGTCTGGGCCATCGGCTTCGGATCGGCGCTCGCGCACACGTCGAACGGTGGCGCGACCTGGTCCGCTCAGTCGCCGCAGCCCAACGGCAATGGAAACTTTTACAGCGTGCAATTCCTCAATTCCCTGGATGGTTGGCTCGTGGGAGACAAGGCGATCCAGCATTCGACCGACGGGGGCCAAACCTGGAACGTTCAACTGAGCAGCACGTCGTTTCACGGCTTGTTTTTCGACGATCTGTCCAACGGCTGGGCGATCGGCGCAAATAATGCGCTTTTTCACACGAGCAACGGTGGCGCGGCTTGGGCCTTTCAATCCACCGGCTTGACCGCGACCGCGAACCTCGAGGGCATCTTTTTCACTAGCCCGAATATCGGCTGGCTCGTGACCGCGGGCGGTCAGATCTTGCATACGACGAACGGCGGCGCCAATTGGGCGACTCAATTCACCGGCGCCAATGCGCTGCTCGGCGTGAGCTTCGTCGACTCTCTGAATGGGTGGGCGGTCGGCCTGAACAGCACCGTCCTGCACACCGCCGATGGCGGCGCCAGTTGGAACCCGCAAAGCCCTGGGACGGTCGATCCGTTCATCGACGCAGTTGTCTTTCCGGCGTCGGCGGTGCCCGAGCCTACGTCGCTGTTACTGATGGGCCTGGGGATTGTCATCGGCGGTCTGACATACGTGGGTCGGGCGCATCGGCGAAGTTGAGGGGGATCGTGGACGATCGACCGAAGCGCGCCTCGCGCGGGCTGCCGTTGTCGCTTCGCTGGGGAGCGTTTCTATTCACGGCGGCGTTTCCAAGCATATTCACCTGGGTCTACTTCGTGGTGTTGGACGGAAGCGCGCCCTGGGTGCAGCAAGCAGCTTGGTTGACCGGGAAGTTGATTCAATTTGGATTTCCGCTGACGTGGGTACTATTCGAGAACATTCGAAAACCGCCTGCGGAGAGGGGGACAGTCCCCGTTTTCTCCGCGGACTCCGAAAAGGGGGACAGTCCCCGGCGGTTTTTGCAGCGGTTGCGTCTGCCGGCGGCGACTCGCCGCGGAATGATGCTCGGTTTGGGAATGGGCGCGGCGGTGGCGGGAATCATGTTGGCCGCGTATTTTGGAGGGCTTGCTCATTCCGATTTTTTCGCTCATGCGGCGGAGGTACTGCGGAATAAGCTGCCGGCGTTTGGAATCGATAGCCCGAGCAGAATGATTGCGCTGGGAGTCTTCTATTCGGCGATCCATTCCTTGCTGGAGGAATACTACTGGCGGTGGTTCGTGTTCGGGCAATTGCGGCGGCTCGTTCCGCTGCCGGCGGCGGTCGTTGTGTCGAGCCTCGCGTTCATGGGGCATCATGTCATCGTGCTCTCGATCTACTTATCGTGGCCGGGGACGGCGGCGGCTTCGGGCTGCGTGGCGGTCGGCGGAGCGTTGTGGGCCTGGCTCTATCAGCGAAGCGGATCGCTTTATGCTCCGTGGGTTAGCCATCTACTCATCGACGCGGCCATCTTCGCCATCGGATATGAGATGGTCTTCGCGCCGCGATGAGCCGCGCAGTGAATCGTGCGACGCGGGCCGCCACAGTTGTCTATTCCTCCGCTTTGGCGTAGCATGGGACCGGTTGGTAAGAGCGCCTAACAGACCCGGCTGGGAGAAGGGGACAGTCCCCGTTTTGCTCCGCCGACCATCGCGGCGATGGTGCCCGCGCAAAAGGGGGACGGTCCCCGCCGGATTTGTTAGACGTTCTGAGGACGATACTCCGCGCGAACGGCCGGATTTGCAGATGCTGCCGCAGACATTTGGATTCATCGGGGCGGGTCAAATGGCGCAGGCGCTCGCCCGCGGTTTTGTCGCGGCCGGGCTGATCGAAGGTCGCCAGATCGTGACGGCCGATCCGGTGGCCGGGGCCGTCGAGGCGCTGTGCCAGGCGGTGCCCGGCGCTCAGCGAATGGCCGACAACCGCCGCGTCGTCGAGCGGGCGGAGGTCGTCTTCCTGGCTGTCAAGCCGCAGGTCGTGCCTTCGGTGCTGACGCAACTGAAAGGGCATGTCGGCGATGATAAACTGTTGATCTCGATTGCGGCTGGAGTGCGGTTGCGAGCGCTCGCCGATGGCCTCGGGACGACGCGCCTGGTGCGCGTCATGCCGAATACGCCATGTCTCGTCGGCCTGAGTGCGAGCGCCTATAGCCTCGGGGCGGGCGCCACGCCGGCCGACGGCGAGTTGGTGGCGAAGCTGCTGGGGGCGGTCGGTCGCGCGTTCGCGGTTGATGAGAAACTGCTCGACGCGGTCACCGGTCTCTCTGGCTCCGGGCCGGCGTATGTTTATGTGATGATCGAGGCGCTGACCGACGGCGGCGTGCGAATGGGCCTGCCGCGCGAAGTCGCCGCAGCGCTCGCCGCGCAAACAGTCAAGGGCGCGGCTGAGATGGTGCTGACCACTGGCGAACATCCGGCCGCGCTAAAGGACCGCGTGGCCAGCCCCGGCGGAACGACAATCGCCGGGCTCCAGGCCCTCGAGGTCGGCGGAGTCCGCGCCGCACTCATGGCCGCCGTTGAAGCCGCGACAAAGCGCGCCATCGAACTCGGCGCTGGAAGATAGAATTGAACCATGTCCATCTTTTGCCGAATTGACGACAAGAACGTCCCGCTGTATCGCGTGATGTGGATCGCGGCGACGCCCCACTTCTGCGGACACGAGGATTGCCAGCGCGAAGGGCAATACGAGGTCCGCCTCGAGCAAGGGGAATCCGTCTGGGCCACCAAGGAAGAGTACGACGGCATCCTCCGGGCCATCGAGGATTGGCAAGGGGGCGTCGGGCTCGATGACGATGATGAAATCCAAGAGTGAACCATGTCGACCTTCGAAAACAGTGACTACAAATGGCGCGAGACGTATTTCGTGCTGTTCGACGCGGCCAAGCGCCCGAGCCTTGAAAGAATCGCCAAGGCCCTGCGGCGCGTGAATCCGCGGTTCGAGCTATCGAACCTGGCGGGGAACGAAGAAGGGATGTTCGAATCGCTTACCCTCCACTCGCCGCAAGACTACGCGGCCGTCGATATCAGCTATGCCGACGACGAAGAGGTGCAGGAGCAAGGCGTCAATCTCGCCGAGGAACTCCGCTCATCGGCCACCGATGCCGACGAGCGGGCGAAGCTGGCGCGGCTCCCGAAATGCAATGCCCGGCTCGACATTCTGCATTTCGAGCAAGTCGTCGGCGCCGAGAGCGAGGAGGAAGGCGAAGAACTGCTCGATCCCAGCGCGCTCTTGATCATCCTCGACACGCTGGTGGACATGACCGGCGGGGTGGGCGTCGATCCGCAGTCGGGGACGGTGTTTTAGGAGCGGTGAAACTGACGCGTCGTGCGCGA
Source organism: Pirellulales bacterium (assembly GCA_035939775.1). Classification (NCBI taxonomy): domain Bacteria; kingdom Pseudomonadati; phylum Planctomycetota; class Planctomycetia; order Pirellulales; species Pirellulales bacterium. Next base: position 38,677 of record DASZFO010000292.1, read on the forward strand.
GTTCATATCTGGTCGGGATCCAACTCCTGCGTGAGGCCGGCGCGATTCTCGGCCAGGGCCTGTTTGGCGAGTTGCGCGAGTTTTTCGCCCGAGTTCGCGAGCGCGCGGTCAAAGTCGTCTTCGGCCGTCAATTCCGCGAGCAGCCGTGAGGCGAGCAGATCCTGCTCATCGGCAGGCAGCTTCGCCGCTTCGTTGAACGCTTGTTCCAGCAGGGTGGTCATGCGTTCTCCTCTAATCCGATTATAGCTTGGCCGCGGAATGGAACCAAACAGAGGCCAAGAAGATTGCCGCAGAGTAGTGAAGCGAGACGCACAAGTCTCCCCGACGCAGTTCGCTCAAGCCGCCTTGCCCATCTCCAACACTCGGCGCAGCGTTGCCGTGAGCATAATCTCGGCGGTTTGCGGGTCCGCGCGCAGGGCGTCGAGCACTTGCTCAAGCCGGTCGCGCGTCGAGAGATTCAGGTCGAGAAAGAGGAACTTTCGACCACGGACGGTGCAAGCCCCGCCGCCGTTGCCGCCGAACCATTCTTCCCGGATTTGAAATCCGATCCGGCGCGCTGCGTCGAGAGCTTCTTCCAACAGTTCGACGCTGTGCATCCTGTCTTCTCCAACCCGCGAAGCCTATCGCGCGCCGCGGTTTGACGCCCGGCGGTGGCGGATTATAGCCGCTTCCGTTTTAGTTCGCCACAGCAGACGACGATACCGGAAATGACACTAAATTATGGACGCGTAATGAGTTAAGACGCAACCTTGCGGCAAGACAGTGAGGAAGCCACGACGGCGGCAAAGCAAGCGGAGTTGGCGGCCTCGGTCGCCCTTCACGATTCCGGAAGCTGGAAACAATTCGGGAGCCACTGATGACGCACGATGGTCAGCAATCATTGCCCAACTTGGAGCAACAGGTCGCGATACTCAAGCAACAGCTTGCGCAGGCCCAAAAGCTGACCGCCATCGGCGAACTGGTCAGCACGACCACCCACGAATTCAACAACGTGCTCACCACGATCATCAACTACGCCAAGCTCGGCATGCGCCACTCCGACGCGCCGACCCGCGACAAGGCGTTCGAAAAGATCCTCGCGGCCGGCAATCGGGCGGCCAAGATCACTAACGGAGTGCTCGGCTTTGCCCGCAATCGCTCGACCTCATTCGAGCCGACCGATCTGGCGCGGGTCGTCGAAGACTCGCTAATGCTGCTGGAACGGGAGATGAGCAAGTATCGGATTCGGGTCGAAAAGCTGGTCGAGCCTGCGCCGCCGGCCTGGGCGAACGGCAATCAGATTCAGCAGGTGTTGTTGAATCTGCTGATCAACGCCCGGCAGGCGATGGCCAACGGCGGGCTGATTGTCGTCCGGCTCAGCTACGACGAAGCGGCCGACATGATCGATCTCATGGTCCGCGACTCGGGGACCGGCATTCCGCCGGAAGCACTGCGAAAGATCTTCGATCCGTTCTTCACGACTAAGTCCGGCCCCGACGCCAGCGGCAAGGGAGGCACGGGGCTGGGGCTGGCGATGTGCCGCGACATCATCGACGCTCACCACGGCAGGATTCGGGTCGATAGCACGCCGGGCCGCGGAACCGCGTTCACGCTCAGGCTCCCGGCAAAACGCCCGGTGGCGGCCCGGCCGGCGTCGAGCCCAATTCCGGTTATCGCTCCGGCCGGCAGTAAGCCGGCCATTCTCGATGGCGCCAATCGCTAGCGTCGCGGGCGGTTTCTGCTAGAATATGGTGGCGATCGATCGCGGTCGAATGCAACATGTCGGCGTCCGACCTCCGACTTCTGACTTGTCACAACGGCCATCCCGTCGCGCGCGACGGGGCTAACGAACGTTTTCCGGCTATGTCTAACGCACAATTGCATCTGAAGCGTTACGAATTCAATCGCAATCGAACGCTCGATTTGCTTTCGACGATCGAGAAGTTGCCCAATGCACAAGACGTCTTGTCGTGGCGGCCAGGACCAGGGCGGGCGCACATTGGCTGGCAATTGATGCACGTGGCGATCACGGAGGAGATTTTCGCCACGGAACGGCTCAAGCCCGAGAAGGCGGCGGCCTTTGCCGAACTTTGGCCGCGCTTCCGAGGCGGCAGCACGCCGGACGACGACGTGCCATCGGCGGAAGTGATCCGGCGGATTCTGGGCGAGACGCGCGAGCATCTGGTCAGCACTTTGGCCGAATATGGTGACGATCGCTTGGAGGAGATTCCGCCGTCGTTGGCGGCCAGGAAAATCACGGTCCGCACCGCGCTCGACATCATCGGCTGGCACGAGCCGCATCATCAGGGCCAAGCCCACATCACGCTCAACCTCTACCGCGCGGCGCACCCGCAGCCGTAGGGCCGACCTGACCGTGCGGCCGTAGCGGAATTCGCCAGAATTCCGGGAGCTTGAACTTGCCTTCGGAATTCTTGCGGATTCCGCTGCGACCTCCTCCGCTGCTTCCCTGGTTGGCACCGCGACCATCCGCGCTATAATCTCTTGCAGATGCTCATCGATTCTGTACTTCGTACTTTGCATTTCGTACTTGGCATTTCTCCCTTCGATCAACAAGTATGGCAACATTGAAACCGACGAATCTCCGCGACTTGCGCGCCAGCGAATGGATGTCTCGAACCGTCAAACAAGAAATCCAACACAACTTTCTCCGAATGCTCCGCGAGGGAGACGAGCTGTTTCCCGGGATCGTCGGCTTCGACGACACGGTTGTTCCCGAGATCAACATCGCCTTGATCGCCGGGCACGACATGCTGTTCCTCGGCGAAAAGGGGCAGGCCAAGAGCCGGCTGATGCGGCTGTTACCTCGATTTCTCGACGCCGAGATACCGTATATCGAGCTGCCCGAGGCGCCGCTGCACGACGATCCGTATCGCCCGATCAGCAGCGTTTGTAGGCGATTCGTCGCGACGCATCCGGAAAGCGAAGTGCCGATCGGCTGGTGGCGGCGCGAAGATCGCTATGCCGAGCGGCTCTCGCCGGGCACCAAATTCGCCGACATCATTGGCGAGATTGACCCCGCCAAGCTGGCCGGGGGGACGAGCATGTCGGCCGAGGAGGCATTGCACTTCGGGCTGATTCCACGGATGCACCGCGGCATCTTCGCGATGAACGAATTGCCCGAACTCGACGAGCTGGTGCAGGTAGGCTTGTTCAACATCCTCGAAGAGCGCGACGTGCAGATTCGCGGCTATCCGATCAAATTCGACATCGACGTGCTGATGCTCTTTTCGGCGAATCCGGCCACTTACAACCGCAGCGGCAAGGTGATTCCGCAGTTGAAAGACCGTATCGGCGCCGTGATCCATACCCATTATCCGCGCGAGCGCGATCTAGGGATCCAAATCATGGAGCAAGAGGCGGCGGTCAACCTGGATGGCGAATTTCCGGTGGTGATCCCGTACTTCATGCGGGAGATCATCGAGCAAGTGACCATCCTGGCGCGCAAAAGCAAGTATGTCGATCATCAATCGGGCGTTAGCGCCCGGTTCAGCATTGCCAACTATCGCACGATGGTCGCCAGCGCGCGGCATCGCGCGGTGCGGCTTGGCGAACGGCCGGCAGCACCGCGAATCAGCGATTTGGGGCATCTCTATTCATCGTCGCTCGGCAAAATCGAGTTGGATATGATGGGGAGCCATCAAATGAGCGAGCGGCAGGTGCTCGATGCCGTGCTGGCCGAGGCGATCCGCACCGTGTTCGCCGAGTACGTCGATCGACACGGCCTCGACCAGATTTCACACATCTTTTCCGACGGAGTGAAGATCGAAGTGGGCGACATGCTCCCCTCGTCGCAATATGCCGAGCGGCTGAAACGCGTGCCGCCGGTGTGGGACAAAGCGTTTGAAGTGAATGCTTCGTCCGACCCGGCTGTGCGGGCCGCCTGCGTCGAATTCGTGCTGGCAGGGCTATACGCGATGGACAAGATCTCCCGGTCGCAGCACCACGGGCGAATAGTGTATGAGGTGTAGCAAATCCCCCCGTTTGCGGCGATTCATCGCGGCCAATTGACGCGCATATAATGTGTCATGAGAATTGTGGCGCAGCGAGCATCGCCGGCACTGCGGCAGGCGGCGACGCTAGCATGGCGCGATCTATGGTTACCGAGCCTGCCGCGCGGAAAAGCCAAAGGAGGGTATTGAAATGTTGGGCAAGTGTCGTCTGCTTGCGACCACCGTGGCCTTGGTGCTCGGCGGATTGGCGGTATTTTCCGATCTGCCGACGGCGCAGGCGCAAGCGCCGGTTCGAAGGTCGGTCTATGCGGCGGGACGCGTCGCCGCGGCGCCGTGGCGCGGCTACGGCTGGGGTTATCGGCCATATTGGTATGGCCCGCGATACTACGGCTATTACCGGCCGTACTACCGACCATATGTTTATCAGCCTTGGTATCCGCGCTACTACTACGGCTACTTTCCATACCCGGGAAGTGTCTATCTTTCCTATTCATATCCGGTATATGGCGGCGCGTATTATTGGTGAGTTCGCTGGAACGCCTCGGGTAGGTAACGGATCAGGTCACTGGCTATGATCGAGACCTGCCCGAGCGCGTCGGCGGCCAGATCCCCGGCGAGCCCGTGAAGATAGGCGCCGAGTTGGGCGGCATCAAAGGGTTCGAGGCTCTGGGCTAAGAGCCCTGCGATGACGCCCGTGAGAACATCGCCTGTTCCCCCGGTAGCCATTCCTGGGTTGCCGGTGGTGTTGATAGCGTGATGCGAGCCATCGGCGACCACGGTGCCATGCCCTTTGAGGACTACGACGGCCGATGCGTGTGCGGCTAGTTCAGTTGCTGCGACGACACGGTCTTCTGAAGTTTCGGGCGGACGTTGTGTCCCAACCAGCCGCGCGAATTCGCCAGGATGGGGCGTTACCACGCGCGGTCCCACGTGGTCGGGCAGGACGTCGCGGCGGCCGGAGAGCGCATTCAAGCCATCGGCATCGATAACCATGGGTTGGGAGACTTCTCGATATAGCGCGATCACCATTTCAGCGACCGCGGGCGATTGACCTAAACCCGGACCGAGCGCGACCGTCGTTGCCTGTTGGATCAGCGCCCGCAATTGCGGCAGGGCCGAGGCGTCAAGGAGCCCGTTCGAGTCCGAGGGAACGGGCGCCGTCATATATGACGGC
>DASZFO010000293.1 GCA_035939775.1 Pirellulales bacterium
GCGGCTGGAAGGTGCCATTCCCGTTATTGAGCGACACCCAAACGCCGTCAACTCCAAAGCCGACGACATCGGCCGAGCCATTACCGGTGAGATCAGCAAAGAATCGGGGTTGCTCGGGACCCCAGCTCTGGCCAGTCCAGCTCATTCTCGCGCCCCCCTTGAATCAGTGCGCAAGCCTAGCAATCAGGTCTGCACAAATCACGATGGCGATATTCAACGGATTTGTACTCCGGAAGTCGCCCGCATTCAAACATTCGAACCCGCGCGAATAAAACGCCTCGCTACGCGTAAACGAATCTGTACACCAGCCCCTCTATCCCAGCGCCATCCGTTGCACTCGTCGGTGGTCCAGACCTCGCCGTAGTTCTCCGACGGGCTGTAGAAGAACAGGCCGCTGTAAGGAGAGCTGTCCACGAAACGCCCGTATACGATGTGGCTCCACGTGGTCCGCCATCCCGAATACTCGCTCAGTAGGACGAAGCCGCCCTTGCCGTCCGAGTCGTAGAACTGACCGAACCCGGCCGCCTGATCGTAGAGGGGCAGCCCGGTGAACCCGGACGGTCCAAAGTATCCCGGGACGATATGAGTCCAGGTCGTACGGCGACCCAGCGGATTGAATTTCCCGCGCAAGGGCGTTTGAAGCGCGCCTTGACCGTTTGTATCGTACAGCTCGGCGTAGGCGGTGGAATCTTCCACGAAGAGCAGGCTGGAAAACGGTGAGTCCGTAAACCGTCCGGAAACGATGGTTGCCCACGTCGTTCGCCAGCTCGCATCAGAGTTAAGCAGGCCGAAATTCGACGGGTAGACGTCGATGAGCGTCCCGGGCGCGGGATACGGTTGCGGGGGGATCAAGGATGTCGGAGCCTGGCGGCGGTACGTATCTGCCGGCGCGACCGGGCGGCGTGCCGATGCTGGTCGATTCAGGGGAGCCATTGGTAGTCTCCGATTTTTAGAACCGGTCGGTGAAGGGCGTCCGCAGCGAGCAGGCGCTCGACCTCTGTGCAATGCCAACCGTCATAAGGGACAGCACTACGCAGGCACTAATCCATCCGGTCGGAAGGGGCCGCCCTTTGATGGCTCTCGTCGCCGGCACGATAAGATGAGGGGCGAGCATGACAATCTCCTTGCTTGTGGGCAACAACCGCTCTGGTTTCGCCGTAATGGCACGGGACGCAATCTCACACAAGGTGATTCCCGGTGACTGGTCGATCGCCTCGAAGAAAGGGGAGCTTACAGTTGGACGGACATCGTTCATTGATGAACTCCTTACGACAACCGCTCTATCTTTCAATGCCCCGTTTGAAGACTGATTGCACCGAAAATCCAGGAATTTTTCAGAGAATTTTGGCCGGCGCGATGGAGATACAGCCGGAGGCCTATTTCTCGTCACGAAGACGAGCGTAAAGCCAGGCCCTGGCGTATGCCCAATGCCGGTCGGCGACGCGCCGCGTCACCCCTAAAGCGTGCGCAGCGTCTCCGAGGCTTAGGCCAGCGAAGAATCGCAGCTTGACGAGGTTGGCACAAAGAGGATCCTCGTGTTCAAGGCATTCAATGGCTTCGTCGAGGGCCATCAAATCTTCATCGGGTGTGTCCAGGGCAAGCTCGATCTCGTCCAGGTCAATTCGCTTAAGGTCCCCACCACGCTTCAACCGTTTTCGATCTCGGGCGCGGTTGAGGAGTATTCGCCGCATTGATTCTGCCGCCGCCGCAAAGAAATGGCCGCGTGAATCCCAGTGTTGTGCCTTTTCTACATCGACCAGCCGGATATAGGCCTCGTGTACCAGCGCCGTCGCCTGAAGCGTCTGCCCAGGTTCTTCCTGAGTCAGCCGATGCGCAGCCAACTTGCGCAATTCGTTGTACACGACCGGCAAGAGTTGCTCGGCGGCCTGCGGATCGCCTTGCTCGACGGCGGACAGAATGCGAGTGACTTCGTTCATCGGCGCCGCCACGAGTGAGGTCGCGATGGAGGTGCTTTGAGTCTAGCCGCTCGCTTGGCCAACCGCCACAAATCAGTTCGCAAAGGCGCCGCAAGCATAGGTACGCCGACTCCTCCAAATCACGATTCGAGGGTCTCAGTCGCCTCAGAAATCGCTGGGTTGTTGGCGATGGCCGCCCTCGTCCAGCCGTGCCGGTCGAAAGCGCGTCGGTCGGATCGACCGCCGCTGCGAAACTGCGTCGGTCGGGCGGACCGGAGCGTCCAAAATTGATGATCGGAATCCAGCGTCGAGCCAACAACTCACTAATACAGCGTCGCGGCGCGGCCAAGCCGATCAGACCGTTTGACATCGGCAGCGGTTTCGCACGAACTGGGTGCTAATCACGCCCAAAACCGCAAGGAGCGCCAGCAGAAGCGTCGTGGGTTCGGGGACCGCTGCAGCGCTGCCGCCAAGATTGGTGACGCTCAGGGCCAAACTACCGACTGATCGTCCGTCGCTGGCCAGGAGGTTCGAGGAGGAAAGCGCGCCGGCGTCGAAGGCGGCGCTGGCCGTTAGCGAGCCAGCCAAGGCGAGCCCGCTCGACTGACCCAACGGATTGCCAGCGGCATCGCTGGCGTCGATCGTCACGATCGCCGGACTTCCGGCGCTTCCTTGGATGACAAGCGCATTTTGGATGATGTGGTCCGCCGTCAGGTCGCTTCCCGCGTTGACGACGATGCTGCCGGCGCCATTGATTTGGCCGACTCGCTGATTTGTGCCTGTGACGAGAACGCCCTTGGACATGGCCACGGTCGTGATGTTCACTCGGTTCATGGCCGACGACAATGCGGAAACCGAGCCGGCCAACTCCAGCGTCGAGCCGACGTTGACGGTGGCCACGACCCCTGTGCCAATTGCAGCGGCGCCCGTCGTGGCGCTAAACCGCATTGTGTCATTATTGACGAAGATGTGACTGTTGACGGCGATCGTCGGGGCGCTCTGGATTTCAAGTGTCCCGCCGCCGTTAACGTTGAGCGAGCCCGAGGCGGTCAAGGACCCAGATGCGGTCAGCGTCGTTCCAGGTGAAGCCACGTTGATTGTCGCGATGCCCGTGCCGCTCTGATTGGCCGTCACACTGGTTACAGCTTGGCTCGCGAACACGCTGAGCATGGGATGGGCGCCAGAGGCCGCAATGATCGTCAATGGGCCTCCTCCCAGGCTGCCACCTGCATTCACCGTCAGCGTGCCGTCGTTGATCGTAGTTCCTCCCGTGTAGTCATTGGCCCCGCCGAAGATGAGGGTTCCGGCTCCGCTCTTGGTGAGACTTTGGCCCGGCCCATCGATGACGCTCTTGATCGTCGTCGCATTCGTCACATTGAAAGTGGGGTTGTTGTGCAAGACGACGTTCGTGGTGGTTGTCAAACCCGCGGGACTAATCGTCAGGTTTCCCGCCCCGGCACTTGCGAACGTGACGTTGCCATTGATGACGAGATTGTTCGCGAGCGTCCGCGCGGCGCCGTCGTCTCGAAGCGTCGTTCCCGCAGCGAGCGTCAGTGCTCCCGTGCCGATCGGACTGCTCGCGATGTTACCGCTCGAAATGGTCGTCGGCCCGGCGATCTGAACGCCGCCATTGCTGAGTGTCGTGCCGCCGGTGTAGGTGCTTGCGCCGGCCGACGTAAGGATGCCACCGCCCGTTTTCGTAACGCCGCCACTGCCGCTGACGACGCCGCTCAGGCTGAGATTCGTGCCGGCCGCGTCGATCTGGAATGCTCCACTTCCGCCCGCAGCCAGGCCGAACGGCATATCGCTCGATGCCGTACTGCCCGTGTATTCGAGCGTGACCGACTGTCCCATCGAACCCAGCGAGACTCTCGGCCCGGCGCCGAGAGGGCCGCTCGCGCCGACGTTGTTGATCGTGGGAATCGAGAGCGTGCCTTGCTGAACGCTCAGGCCGCCGGTGAAGCTGTTGGCGCCGCTGAGCACCAGCGTTCCAGCGGCCGTTTTGGCGACGGTGCCGGCGCCTGAGATGCCGCCCGAGTAGGTCTGCGAATTGGGATTGGCGAAAACAAGCGTCGCTTTGTCAGTGATATTGCTGGCAACTGAACCATTGACCGAGATTCCGTCGCCAAGCTGAAGCGTTCCGGCGTTGATCGTTGTGCCGCCCGTGTACGTGTTGCTGTTGGTAAGCATGAGCGTGTCCGCGCCGACTTTGGTCAAGCTTCCCGCGGCGCTCAAGACGCCGCCGTAGGTGGTTGAGGCTCCATTGTTGCCGATCGACACATTCACCGCCGCTGGCGTTGTGGCTTGGTCCAGTAGCGTGAGCTTGCCGCTGCCGGCCAAGCCGCCGAGCGTTGCCGATCCCAGCCCAGCGGCGAAAGCCACGCCATTGTCGATCGCCAGCGACAGTGTGCTCATTTGCAGGGCCGCGCTGTCTTTGAGGATGAGCTTGCCGCCGGTGACCGTCGTGTTGCCGCTGAAGGTATTCGCGCCGCTCAAGGCCCACACTCCCGGACCGGCCATCGCGATGGCGAGCTTCCCGGCGCCGTTGTCGGCCAAAACGCCGCTGATCACGTTGTTGCCCGTATTGATCCCGCCCAGCGTCAACGTCGTGACGCCGCTTGTTGCTCCGGGCGTGATGCGGCCGCCGAACGTCAGCGTCGCTGCCGTGTTGGCAGCGCCGCTTGTGAACGTATAGTCTCCTTCCAAGATCAGCGGGCAATTGATGACCTGCGGATTCACGACTGTCGAAGTCGTTTGGACTGTTCCGCCGGCCGTCATCAGCAGAGCGTTGCCTCCCGTCGTGCCGATCGTCATCGAATTAACGTTCGCCGTGTCGAACGTGATGTTTTTGAGGTTCCGGCCGGCGTCAATGGTCAGCGGAGAATTGGGCGCGTTCAAATTAAAGGTGGCGGTGTCACTGTTCGTTATGCCCGTCGTGGCACCAGGGACGCCAAACCAGTTGTTCGGCGTGGCCCAAGTTGAGTCCGTGGCACCAATCCATTCTCCGACCGGTCCACCGATGACCGACGTCATGCTGGCCACGCGGAAGCCTATGTCGCTGGACGAGGCTTGCGGACCTGCATAGCTGCGACCATAGACGGACTCCAACCATTCGTAGGAATCGTCGCCATCACCGTCTCCGTCGTCGGCGCTATCCCACGCACCGCCGCGTGTGCCTCGATAAGGGCTGGCGATCAGAGTGTCGTTCCACTGCCAGACGTTCCCTCCCATGTCGAATGCCCCGTATGTGCTCTTCGTCCCCGAGTAGGCCCCGACATCGGTCGGATGGCCGACAACGTTGCGAAAATTCGCCGAGTTGCTTCCTCCCGGAGGTGCGTCGGGCGAAGGCGTTGTGTTGGTGCCAGTCGGAAAATAGAGGTACGTTTTGGAGACCGGCTCGTAATATGCGGATTTATACCACTCATCCTCGCTAGGAAGAAAAACTCGTGCCCCCGCGTTTCGCATGATGATTTCACTGTTTGGCGGATTGGGGGTTGGGTAGAGAATCGTATATGCGCCGCTTTCCGTAGCGCCGTTACCCTGCCCATTGTTGAGCCAATTGACAAAGCGCGCTGCATCAAACCAAGTGACCCACGTGACTGGATGGTTTCCATCGCCGGAGATCACGCTGTACTTATTGCCGGCAGCATTGCCTGGGACGAATTGGATTCCGCCAAGCGTCGGATTCGCCATGTTGCCGTTCCAAAGACCGAGGGCGTTCGCTCCTGTCGGATCTTTGGTGTTCAGAAACGCGGCGTACTGACTGTTCGTGACGTCGTACATGGCGATGTAGAACGTGTAACCCACAGCACCGTAGCCGGTGGCGTCTGCCAGATTTCCTGGATCGCTAACTGGCACCAGCGGAATTGTGACCGCCTTCAACGTCGCACTGCAGGTGGCCAAGATCGCGACTACGCCGAAGAGCCGCTGAATAGGGCTCATGGATCCCTCCGTTCCGGTTGGGGGAGCAAACCGCCTCGCGCCAACGGACATCATACATCGTCTGACGATTGGTGCCAAAGAGGCGCGCGCCAGAGCCGATCAATTTGGAGCCGCCTCGCCATCGGAACGGACGACGCGCGTAAAGCTACAAATCGTCGTGGCATCGTGACCAATCAACCGATCAAGGCGAAAATCACCGTGGAGCTATCAGCCAAATTGTTATCTCGGAATCCCGTCTAACCACAGATTCCTCGAAATGACGGCGGAGCAACTTGCGCGCGTCGGTCGGCTCGACCGCCGCAGTTTCAATAGGGGGGTATTTCCGGGCAAACGCGCGCAAAATCACGCCCTTTGTTGGGCCGAAATCGGCTCAGGTTGGGAGAGAATCATGAACGCCGACCTCCCTCCACGCCTGATTGCTTTCCCGGTCCTCACACACCGCCTTGCGCGGTAGAAGCGGCCGCCATCGTAAATCGGTTAGGACTACGCATCGGTATGAAGGTGCTTTGAACCGCAGTGTGCCGAAGTTCGGGCCGTCCGCCTGCCAGCCGATCCGCACCAAATCGTCCTTTGCAAAGTCCAGGTCCGCCAGGGCAGCCGCATTGCGGCCGGCCATAGGCCGTTGCAGTTGGGCCACTGCACTTGGTCATCGAGGAACAGGCCTCGATCGGCCGAGTAAGAGAGCGCCGGTCCGGATCGACCGGCCCCGGTGCACAGCAGCGAATTGGCCCCGTGCCCGGGCACGTCGAGGCGGCCAAATCCGGCCCCAACAGTTTGAATTGCAATTCAAAATGTGCCGGCCTCGGGGCTGGACCGCTCGGAGGCTGACAATATACATACGCCGGAATGGCCCCTGATGGGCCACAAGCCCCAAACGCCGACGGCTTCGCGACCGAGCGACTCCTGAGGGCCCAGCAATCGTCGCAGACGCATTCGGGCCTCCGAGGGCCTCCCGGAGGTGGCGTTATGACGTGCATCGCGACTGCGAGCCCAACAGAGCCCTTCTCAAGCTCATCAGGACCGCTTGAGCAGGTGGATCGCCGATTGGCCGACGCGCCGCGATCTCGATCGACAATCGACCGCAGATTTCTGAAGGTGCGCTTACGGCCGCACGTCCACCGCTTCCAGCGTCACATTGTTCTGCTTGGCGTTTCGCCCTTGATGGCGAACGACCTCTTGCATCAGATCGACGCGCTTGCCCGCGAGCACCATCGTCTTGTACTCGACCGTCTGATAGTCGAAGAGCGTCGGTTCGAGCCGGCTGCGGAAGACGACGTGCCCGGGCAAG
>DASZFO010000294.1 GCA_035939775.1 Pirellulales bacterium
TTACTCACCAAAAAGTCGTTGCCGAAGCTGGTGCCGCCATTTAGGCTCAGGTCGGCAAAAAACTGAGTCGTCGCAAATGTCGCATCGGCGCGCGTGTCGTACCAGGATGAGGCCAGATTGCCCGTCGTCTGATCCACGGCAATACGCGGCTCGAACGAACTGCCAGAAACGGCCGCGGATATGGCTCGACTGTTCACCCAAGTTTGTCCGCCGTCTTTCGACGTAAGGTATCGCACTTGCGTCTGATTCGGCTGGCCGGGCAACGCCGTGGCAACGGTATACACCAGATAGAGGTTGCCATTGCTTGCCCCTCCGCTGTGGTCCCAAGCCAAGCCGGCTTCCGCGTCAGCGCCCTGGTCATTATTGGTGCTGTCCTTGTTCAGGACGGCGGAGAGCGAGTAGCTTCCGCTCAGGCCGTTGCTTGTTGCGATCACTGCATTGCCGAACGACGCGGACTGTTTCACATAATCGATCGCAGTGCTGGCGTTCACATAAACGTTCGAATTCGTCGTGTTCTTGCTGGCGAGATTATTCTGGTAGGTGACCGCCACGCTTCCGCCGGGACCGACAGCAATGTCGCCGTAGTTGATACCCTGCGTGAATGCGTTGCCGGACGGATCGAGCATCGCCACAGGTTTGGTGAAGTTGCCGACATTAGCAGCGCCGGCGCCGCTGATCATCGCGCCCGATGCCACGATTTGGTTGGAGGAATTCCGCCAAGTCAGCCAGACGCTGGACGACGTCTTGGTGGGGCCTGGGCCGGTGACCACGGTCGGCTGGTCGTTGCCGGTGCCGCTCACTCCGGTGAATGTTCCGACCTGGTTGTAGGTCTGCCCGCCATCGGTGCTTTCGGCGAGAACGACATTGGTATTCGCGCGAGTATCCATGTACGCAACGAATTGGTCGCCAAAGCCGTCGGATGCGGAAGTCGGATCGGCAAAGCCGCCGGGGATCCCCCCTCCACCGTTTGCGAAGAGGCTGCTCGTCCAGGTTTTCCCCCCGTCATTGCTGACCGCCTTATACAAACCGTTGTCTGTATTGGTTGCTGGGGCGAAGGTGATCGAATAGGCGACGATGTTGAGCGGGTTTTTCTGGTTAATCGAAATCGTCGGCTCAAATTGCGGCCGCATCACGAACGCCCCGCCCGCGTTGTTTTTGCTGTTGGTGTTGACATCGGTCCCAACAGTGATTTGCTGCGCGTTTGCCGCCGCTGCGGAGAACGCAAGCGCGCCCACCAGCGCAACAAGAATAGCCGTGAATCGCAAAGAAGTACAACGAACCGAGGTATGCATAACTCCTCCTACCATTGAAAGACGTGGCCGATTCGGCCATGGTCCAAGGTTGGTATTCTGCGCCAGCGAAAGAAGCGCAGAGCAGACCCGAAAACTCGAGTTCGGCAGGATTTCCTCGATGAAACCGAGCGACCTTGCCGGTTTCAATGCGTTTGCCCTGGGCCCTTGCTCAAGCAGAGCAAAGGGTAAGAAAGTTGAAGCTGGCTTCATTAGCGGTCTCTCCCCCGACGCAAGAACCGCCGCCTATCGGAGGTCTTCGCCGATGACGGTTGCCCAGCGAAATCTCCCCCAATAGAAGAAGAGTGTAAGTATCGCTCTCTCGATTGCAAGCGAATTCTATTCATTTATTTCGGAACCATGAAAAACGGCTAGTCACCGGCTGCGCCTTTGCAGTATTGTGGAAGCCGATTTGCGATCGATCGCCGAGATCGACGGCTACCTTCGTGTGATTCACCACTCTGCCTGAAATGGAAGGCAATGGGAGCGGCGAAGATGAACGGCTGGCTGCTGTTGCTTTCCGTTGCCGATGGTTCGGGGCAAAGCCCGTCGATCTTCGATCCGGCTTCCCACCCCGCGGAATCGATCCGCACGCTGTCGATCCTGGTCTTTGCGATCGCCGGTTTCATCTTTTTGGTTGTCGAGGGGGTGCTGCTCTATTCTCTGATTCGATTTCGTCGGCGAGGCGCGGCAGCGGCGAACCCATCTCCCGAGCCGCCGCAGGTCTATGGCAGCACGCCGATCGAGATCGCTTGGACGGCTGCGCCTCTCTTGATCGTGACAATCATGGTCTTGGTCACCGCGCGGACGTTGTGGGACGTTAGTCCTGATCCACCGAAGCCTAAACCGGACGACAACGCGCTCTTCGTCACCGTAGTGGGCCGTCAATGGTGGTGGGAATACCGCTACGATCAATTCGATGGCCGACCGCTCGGCTTCATCACTGCCAACGAATTGCACATTCCGGCGAGCGACGAGGGACGGCCGCGATCGGTCTATCTTTCGCTCAATTCGGCCGATGTGTACCACAGCTTCTGGGTCCCGCGGCTGGCCGGCAAGACGGCTTTGATCCCCGGAAGAACCAATTCGATGTGGTTCCAAACTCGCGAGGCGGGGCTCTACGTCGGGCAATGCGCCGAATACTGCGGCACGCAGCATGCCAATATGCTGCTTCGCGTGGTGGTCGACACGCCGCGAGACTTCAACCGCTGGCTCGAAAACGAACGGAAGCCCGCTGCGGATGATCCGGATCAGGCGGCCCGCGAAGGCAAGGCGGTTTTTCTTTCCCAGTCTTGCGTCAACTGCCACCGCATCTGCGGAACCACCGCGGCAGGCAGCTACGCGCCGGACTTGACCCATTTGATGAGCCGCGCGACGCTCGCCTCGGGGATGATCCCCAACGACCCGGAAGGAAAACGCCTTCACGATTGGATCGTCGACCCGCAGAAGATCAAGCCCGGCTGCTTGATGCCGGCCTTTGGCTTGAGCGCCACTCAAATCGACTCGATCGTGAACTACTTGCGAACGCTGCGGTGAAATGGCTGTTGTCGAACAAGAACGAGTTGCGATGGCGCCCCAGAACTCCTGGACCGGCGTGCTGCACGAGTGGGTCACCACCGTCGACCACAAGAAGATCGGCATCATGTACGTGTTGATGGCGGTCGTCTTCCTGATCGTCGCGGGGTGCGAAGCGATCTTTATGCGATGGCAACTGTTTTATCCCCACAACACCGTCCTGGGACCAGACACGTTCAATCAGCTATTCACGATCCACGGCACCACGATGGTGTTCTTCATGGGGATGCCGATTCTGATCGGGATCGGCAATTATCTCGTGCCGTTGATGATCGGGGCTCGCGACATGGCCTTTCCGCGATTGAACGCGATGGGGTTCTGGGCGACGTTGTTCGGCGGCGTGCTCGTTTATCTCAGCTTCATCACGGGGGGCGCCCCGGCGATCGGCTGGTTCGCCTTGGCGCCGCTCACCGAGCGCACCTTCGCCCGCAGCGCCGCCACCGACATGTGGGCGCTGGGGCTGGTCGTGAGCGGGATCGGCACGATCGGCGGCGGGGTGAATTTCATCGCGACCATTCTGGGGATGCGCGCCCCCGGCATGGAGCTGCGCAAAGTGCCGTTCTTCGTGTGGACGATGCTTTGGACCTCCGTGCAGATCATCATCGCCCTGCCACCTTTGACCGCCGCGCTGGTGATGGTGCTGCTCGATAGGAGCTTGGGCGCACATTTCTTCGATCCGCAGAGCGGCGGCTCGGCGCTACTATATCAGCACATGTTCTGGTTCTTCGGGCATCCTGAGGTTTACATCCTGATCTTGCCGGCCTTCGGGATGATCTCGGAGGTGATCCCGGTCTTTTCGCGGAAGGTGCTCTTTGGCTACGAGTTCATGGCCGCCGCCACCGCGGCCATCGCATTCATCAGCCTCGGAGTCTGGGCGCATCACATGTTCACGGTGGGCATGACTCGCTGGCAGAATCTGTTCTTCGTGGTGACGACGCTGCTCGTTTCGGTGCCGACGGGGCTCAAGTTTTTTAACTGGCTGGCCACGATGTATGGCGGCCGGATTTCGTTGGCCTCCCCGATGCTGTTTGCCTGCGGCTTTCTCTCGATGTTTCTGATCGGCGGTTTGACGGGCATCATGCTGGCGACCGCCCCGCTGGATTTTCAGCTCAACGATAGTTACTTCGTGATCGGCCATTTCCACTGGGTTTTGATCGGCGGCACCGTGTTTTCGGTTTTCGCCGGCATTCACTATTGGTATCCCAAGGTGACCGGCCGGATGCTTTCCGAGCGGCTGGCCCGATGGCAATTCTGGTTGCTGCTGATCGGCTTCTTCGTGACCTTCGGGCCGATGCACATTTCGGGGATGCTCGGCATGCCGCGGCGGATTTTCACTTACGAATCAGACCGAGGCTGGGACATTTGGAATCAAATCTCCACGGTTGGCGCGCTGATTCAAGTTCCGAGCTTCGCGATCTTCGCCGTCAATCTGCTGTGGTCGCTGCGCCACGGCAAGCCCGCGGGCCAGGATCCTTGGGATGCCTGGACGCTGGAATGGTCCACCACGTCGCCGCCCCCGCCGTATAACTTCGAGGAGATTCCGATCGTGCGCAGCCGGCGGCCGCTGTGGGACTTGAAGCACCCCGATGATCCGGATTGGAAATATGAGTGAAGCTCTCGAAATCCGTCGTGCCGCGCTCTCGCCTCAACAATGGGGCATGCTGAGTTTCTTGTTCTCGGAAGTGGCGTTCTTCAGCACGCTGATCGTCGCGTACGTCGCCTTCATGGGAACGGATCAATCCGGACCCACGCCGGCGGTGCTGTCGCTACCGCTGGTGATCTGCACGACGATCTGTTTGCTATCGAGCAGTGGAACGGTGCATCTCGCGGAGAAGCGTTTGCGAGCGGGCGCTCGTGGGGCGTTCATCGTCTGGTGGTTCGTCACGATCGTGCTCGGCGCGCTTTTTCTGTTGGGAACGGCGTTGGAATGGCGCGAGTTGATTAGCGAGCACCATTTAACGATCGGCCGCAACCTATTCGGCTCGACATACTTCACGCTCGTCGGGTTTCACGCCTTGCACGTGACGGCCGGGGTGATCGCGATGCTCATCGTTTTGGGGCTCGCACTCCGCGGCGCGGTGACGGCGGAGAATCAGACGGGCGTCGAGTTGATCTCTTGGTATTGGCATTTTGTGGATGGCGTTTGGGTCGTCGTGTTCAGCGTGGTCTATCTAATCGGACGGTGAGACTGTGGAAGACGATCGGCAGCCAATCTCGAATCCGCATGCACCCGACGACCGCGGCGCTGTGGAAATGCCAAAGGCCACCGCCGCGCCATTGGTGCTGGCTTTGGGCATCGTGCTTCTAGCCGCGGGGGTCGTGCTGGGAACGGCGATGACCATGGTCGGCGGCGCGCTTCTTTTCATTGGCTTGGGCGCGTGGATCGCAAACCTCCTGCCGGGGCGCGGCCATTTTTCTGAAGCCTTTGTCGAATCCGAGGAGCGTGCCCGTGCGGTTCAAAGCACAGCCGGCATGGTCGAGCGAATGGCGACCGGTATGCCGGGCCGTCGCGCACAATTGCCAGACAGGGTGCACCCAATTTCCGCTGGCGTCAAAGGAGGCATCGTCGGCGGGCTGGTCATGCCCCTGCCCGCGTTAATCTACGGAGCGATAAGCGGACATGGAATCTGGTATTCGGTGAACCTACTGGCCGGAATGGCGCTGCCGGGGATCGATAAGATGAGCGTCAGCGAACTCGATCAGTTTAACCTCGCTTTTCTAATCACGGGGATTTTCATTCACGCTGCCACGTCGA
Source organism: Pirellulales bacterium (assembly GCA_035939775.1). Taxonomy (NCBI): domain Bacteria; kingdom Pseudomonadati; phylum Planctomycetota; class Planctomycetia; order Pirellulales; species Pirellulales bacterium. The sequence goes on from DASZFO010000294.1 coordinate 5,620, forward strand.
TCGTAGTGGGCCTCGCCTACGGCGTGCTGCTGCCGACGTTGCCGCACATCGCCAAACCGATCGCCTGGGGCGGCCTGCTGATGCCCGTGCTTTGGACCGCCGCGAGCTTCTTCGGGATGCTGGCTGTCAGCCGCGCGCTTTACCGTGGAATCGACTGGCCGTCGTTTATCTTCTCGCAGTTTATCTTCGGCGTCGTCGCCGCGCTGGTCATCATGCGGGCGCGGCGGCTCAGCGGACTGGCGGCCGGAATCCTCGCGGGAGTCGTCGGCGGATCGTTGATGCTCATCCCGGCGGTGTCGTGGGGATGGCTCACCGGCCACGGGATTTGGTATCCGGCGAATCTGTTGGCGGCGATGGTTGTCCCGCAGATCGGCCAAGCGCCGCTCGCCGATCTCGAGCAGTTTCATCAGGATTGGCTGATGTATGCAGTCGCGATTCACGTTGTGATGTCGATCGCGTTTGGCATCGTCTACGGCCTGCTGTTGCCAAAGCTGCCGGAGATTCCCGCGGCGATGTCGTGGGGCGGACTGCTGATGCCCGTTCTGTGGACGGCGGCGAGTTATAGCCTGATGGACGTCGTCAATCCGGTCTTGCGGCAGCGCGTCGATTGGCCGTGGTTCGTCGTCTCGCAGTTTGTGTTTGGAATCGTCGCGTCGATCGTCGTCGAGCGATCCGAGGAGATAATAGTTCCGCCCGCGGGGCATGGGACAGCCAATGTAGTAGGCACACTCCGTGTGCCGTAGCCGCCACGGCGCACGGAGCGTGCCTGCTACTTTCATCGCGGCTTCGCCACGCCGATCCCGTAAATGACAGTTGTGTTCCGGAGAGCGACAGTGATTTCAACGCTGAGGGCAAATCGCGAAACGATACGACGGGCGCTCGACCGCCGATGCGTGTGCCTCGTCGTCTGGCTCTGGTTGCTCTCGGCCGCCGGCTGCGATTTTCCGGGAAGGCCGAATCCGGCCGATCGGCCCGTGCCGCCCGAGAAGGTCTTGGATTTCAGCACGCTATTCCAACAGAACTGCGCCGGCTGTCACGGGGCCAAGGGCGAATTCGGCCCAGCGCCGCCTCTCAACAGCAAACTATTCCGCGCGCTCGTGACCGAAAGCGAACTCGAGCGAGTTATCAGCGAAGGCCGTCCTGGCACACCGATGCCTCCTTTCGCTCGCTCCAGCGGTGGGAGCCTTACAGCGGCACAGATCAGGGTGCTGGTATTCGAGATTAGGGGGATCTATTACAAGGCGGTTACAGACGCGGCATCGGGAACGACGACGATCAAATCGGCTGTCGATTCGCAGGCCATCAAGCCGGCATGGGGCTCACCCAATCCCTATTTCGCCCCGGCAAACGCACCGTCCTATTCGGCGTTCGCCATTAGACCGCCTCGGACGACCGAAACTTTTGAGAAGATCCGGGCGACGACTTTCGTCCGCGCGTGCGCCGGATGCCATGGCAGCCGCGGCCAAGGGGGTGAAACGGCCGGAGCCATCAATGATCCGGCGCTGTTGAGTCTGGCCAGCGATCAGTTGCTGCGGCGCTTGGTGATCACGGGGCGGTCCGATTTGGGCATGCCCGATTACGCCGGCACGAGCGGCCGATCGCCCGATTTCCAGCCGTTGAGTTCCGCGGAGATCGCCGATTTGGTGGATCTGCTCGGCTACTGGCGACAAGTGGGAGCGACGGCCGACGCGGGCAAACAGCCGCTTGGCGCAACCAATTCTTTCCGCGGACCGAATCAGAAACGAGCCCCAGATGGAAAGTCATCCTGACTACGGCGCCGCGACGTCGAACCCCGTCGCGGGACGCCGCTCATTCTTGCAATGGCTCACTTACGCGCTGGGGGGCATTGCCGCCGCGCTTGCCGGCATTCCGCTTATCGGCTATTTCTTGGGGACACCGAAGAGAAGGGTTGAGTGGGTCAACTTGGGATGGGTCGACAAGTTCCCGCCGAATGAAACGCGCGTGGTCGCGTTCGACAATCCGCTGCGGACGCCGTGGGACGGCGCGACCGCGCAGACCAACGTCTTCGTGCGTTACGAGGGGAAAGACGCGAGCCAAGCCGATCAGTTTCTGGTGCTTGGCGTCAATTGCGCGCACCTGGGATGCCCGGTCTCGTGGTTTCCGCAGTCTGGGCTGTTCATGTGCCCATGCCACGGCGGAGTTTATTACGCCAACGGCGAGCGGGCTTCCGGCCCGCCGCCGCGCGGTCTCTTTGCTTGCGTGTGGCGAATCAGCGCTGGGAAGTTGGAGATTCAGGCCCCGCACTTTCCAACATTGCAAGACACTTTGAAAGAACCGGCGTGACCAAAGCTCGAACCGCAACTTGACGAACTAGCCCGAAGCGCAAGCGAGGGAAATCGATACCACTCCCTCGCTCGCGCTTCGGGCTAGTGTTGACGATAGATGATCTAGACTGAGGAATCATCGATGAAAGGCTGGCTCAAGTCGATCGGCCGATGGTTCGACGAACGGCTCTATGTTCGCGCGACGCTGATGCCGATGCTCGAGCATCCGGTTCCGCGGAAAGTGGCCGGTCCGCTGGGCTGGTGGTATGTGTTCGGCAGCGCCGCGCTCACGTTGCTCGTGATTCAAATCTTGACAGGGATCGGTCTGGCGTTCGTCTACGTGCCTGCCGCCGACAAGGCCTACGACAGCCTGCTGTATCTGAACTATGAGCAGCCGCTGGGCTGGTTCCTGCGGGCGCTGCACTATTACGCCGGGTCCGGCATGATGGTTATGCTACTCGTTCACATGACCCAAGTCTTCCTGCATGGGGCGTATAAATACCCGCGCGAGCTGACATGGATCGTCGGCGTGTTCTTGCTGCTTTGCACGCTGGGCATGTTCTTCACCGGCCAGGTGCTGCGGTGGGACCCAGACGCTTATTGGGGCCTGGCGGTCGGCGGCTCGATGGCCGGGAGAGTGCCGGTCGTCGGACCGCAAGTGGTTCACGGGGTTCTCGGCGGGTCGGTCATCGGCAGCACGACGTTGAGCCGCTTCTTTGCGCTGCATGTGTTCATCATTCCCGGCTCGCTGTTGTTGCTGTTGGCGATTCATCTCTGGCTTGTGCTCAAGCGTGGAATCAGCGCTCCGCCGGTGCCGGGTGAAACGGTCGATCCGCGGACCTACGACGCCGAGTACGAGAAGCAGCTCGAGGAGGGAGTACCGTTCCTCGGCGAGGCGATGCTCAAGGACGCGGTCTTCTCGGCGCTCGCCGTGATCATCGTGGTGGCGATCGCGGCGATCGTCGGTCCGAAGGGTCCATCCGGCCCCGCTGACCCCACGCTGAGCGGAGCGAATCCGCGTCCGGAATGGCCGTTCCTGTGGCAGTTCGCGCTGTTGTCGCTCAGCCCGCCCGGCGCGGAAACGTTTCTGATTCTAGTGTTCCCGGTGATTCTTATTCTCGCTCTGCTGGCCGTCCCATTTGTTTCCAATCGGGGCGAGCGAGCGCCAAGCCGCCGTCCGGTCGCCGTGCTTTCGGTGATCGTGATCTACACCGTGCTCGGTATTCTCACTTACGAAGGCGCGACCTCGCCCTGGTCCCCCGCGATGACGGCCTGGAGCGGCGATCCAGTGCCCGAGAGCATCATCAAGCGGTCCAGCCCGAGCGAGCTGGTCGGCGCGGCCGTATTCCAGAACAAGAACTGCCGGAACTGCCATGCCCTGGAAGGAATTGGCGGACGCCGCGGTCCCGATCTGACCACGGTCGGCAGCCGATTGACGCAGGGTCAATTAATCGATCAGGTGAGCAACGGCACGCCCGGCGGCGGCAACATGCCCGCTTACGGCCGTCAGTTGAGTCCGGCCGAGATGACGACGCTCGCGGAGTTTCTCGTGAGCCTGCGGTCGCCGGGCCAGCCGCCAGCCCGAGTGGCCATCGGCCCGTCGCCGGAAAAAAGCGGAACGGAAAAGACCGAGCCATGAACCCGACGCTCGAGGCCGCGCTGCGCTCCTGGCCCTTCGATCCGTGGCTCCTCGCGGCGCTTTCGATCACCGCCGCCATTTATCTTCGCGGCTGGCTGAGCTTGCGGCGCCGCGATCCATGGCGCTGGCGCCGCGGAAGGCTTGCAGCTTTTTTTATCGGGCTGACGGCGATCTATCTGGCCCTGGCCTCCCCGATCGAGCCGTTCAGCGCGTTTCTCCTCACGGCTCACATGCTGCAGCATCTGCTGCTGATGATGGTCGCCGCGCCGCTGGTTTGGCTGGGCGCGCCGCTCGTCCCCTTGCTGCGCGGTTTGCCGCGACCGATTCGCGCGGTTTGGATCGCGCCGCTGTTTCGGTCGCGGTCAATCCGTTTCGCGCTCGCCCGACTCACGAATCCCGGGACCGCGCTCGCGCTATTCGTCGCGGCCACGTGGTTGTGGCATCTGCCGGCGGCCTATGACTTGGCGCTGCGATTAAACGGTTGGCACTATTTGCAACATACGTGCTTCTTCGCCACGGCGCTCGTGTTCTGGTATCCGGTCATCCGGCCGTATCCCGACCGTTCGCGCCGATCCGATTGGCTCTTGCTTCCCTATCTGCTCGCGGCGGACTTGCAGAACACGATCTTATCCGCACTCTTGGCGTTTTCGTCCCGGCCGCTCTACCCGTATTACCTGCAGGTTCCTCGGCTCTCAGGCATTTCGGCCGAACAAGATCAAGCGATCGCGGGAGTCACGATGTGGCTCGTCGGATCGTTGGCCTATCTGGCGCCGCTAGTTTGGATCGGCATTCGCCTGCTATACGGCGATCGGCCGTTCTCACCGATGCGCGTTCCGGCGCCGATTCGGCCGGCACAGCATTCTCCCCGACGCCCGACTACGGGCGCGTTCGACCTCTTGCGCCTCCCGGTGCTCGGCCGATTCTTGAAATCGCCCCATGCCCGGCTCGCATTGCAACTGCCGCTTTCCGTTCTGGCGATCTTGATCATTGTCGACGGCTTGTTCGGGCCCCAGGTCGGCGCAATGAATCTGGCTGGTGTTTTGCCCTGGATTCACTGGCGCGGTCTGGTCGTTTTGGGGCTGCTC